>JAFAZZ010000277.1 GCA_019239375.1 Solirubrobacterales bacterium
CCAGGCCGCCGAGGCGCGGCTCGCCGAGCTCGGCTACCAGGTCTGCCCGTATTGCGACTACGAGGTCGAGAGAGACTTCCTGCGCTGCCCCAACTGCATGCGCAAGCTCAAGGACCCGTGCGCCAACTGCGGCAAGCCACTGGATCCGATGTGGAAGCTCTGCCCGTTCTGCGAGGCCGAGATCGGATCGATGGCGCCCACGCCGCGGCGCGCCCGCCGCCGCCGCGACGGCACGGGGGAGCAGCCGGTGGCCGGCGCGACGGTTCGCGCCGAGCGAGGCAGCGCGTCGGCTCCCGCCCCCGCGCCGGCCGAGCGCAGCGGTCCGTCGGCGAGCTGATTGCACATAGAGTCCCCGGACGTCGTTGCCCCCGGCCAGCTGTCCGCGCCGCCGCGCGCCCACAAGGAGACCAATGGAGCGAACGCTGATCCTGATCAAACCCGACGCCTTCGCGCGCGGCCTGACCGGCGAGATCATTGCGCGGTTCGAGCGCAAAGGGCTGGGGCTCGTGGCGATGAACCTGATGACGATGACCCGGGACCTTGCCGGGCGCCACTACGCCGAGCACGCGGGCAAGTCGTTCTACGAGGAGCTGGTGACGTTCATCACATCCGGCCCGCTCGTCGCGATAGTGCTCGAAGGGGAGGCGGCGGTGGTGGCTGCCCGCCAGGTCATCGGCGCCACCGACCCGCTCCAGGCGACTACCGGCTCGATCCGAGGCGACTTCGCCGTGGCGGTGGGCCAGAACATGGTGCATGGCTCGGACTCGACCGAGTCCGCCGTGCGCGAGGTGGCCCTGTTCTTCCCCAACCTGTAGTGAGCGCCGGCGTCGGAGCGCCGAGCGGCGTGAGCCGTCTGGTGCTGGCGTCCCGTTCGCCGCAGCGGCGGGCGATCCTCGAGCAGCTGGGCATCGAGTTCTCGGTCCAGATGCCCGAGGTCGCCGAGCTGGAGGAAGGGCCGCCGCACGAGGTGGCGCTCGAGAATGCCTATCGCAAAGCGGCGGCGGTGGCGGGCGAGGGCAGCGGTGGGCCGGTCCTCGGGGTGGACACGGTCGTCAGCCTGGGCGCGTGCATGTACGGCAAGCCGATCGACGAGGCGCAGGCGCGCGAGACGCTCCGCGCGCTGTCGGGCCGGCGCCACACCGTGATCAGCGGCATATGCCTGATCGGCGAGGACGGCCGATCGCGCACGGCGGCGGAGAGCACCGTGGTGCAGTTCCGTCCCCTGGACACCGCCCTGCTCGACTGGTACCTGTCCAGCGGCGAATGGCGCGAACGGGCCGGTGGCTACGCCATCCAGGGCCGGGGCGCGGCGCTGGTGGCGCGGATCGAGGGCGACTTCCTCAACGTGGTCGGCTTGCCGGTGCGGGCCTTGCTCGAGCTGGCGCCGCGGCTGCTGCACGGATGACGGCGCGGGGTCGGGCGGCCTCCGCGCCGGTGAGGGAGCCCGTACAATCGTGGTCGGACGGCGCTGTCAGCGTGGCATGGCCTGCGGCACTCCGTACACCGTCCGCTGCTTACCCCTACCTGTCTCATCTATGGGCTTCTTCACGTACCTGACCGGTTTCGGCGGTCGCGACATGGCGGTCGATCTCGGAACCGCGAACACCCTCGTGTACGTCCGCGGGCGTGGGATTGTGCTCTCGGAGCCGAGCGTGGTTGCGGTCGACTCGCGCACCGGAGAGGTCCACGCGGTGGGTATCGAGGCCAAGCGCATGCTCGGGCGCACGCCCGGCACGATCCAGGCCATCCGCCCGCTCAAGGACGGCGTGATCGCCGACTTCGAGGTGACCGAGGAGATGCTCCGGCACTTCATCCAGAAGGTGCACCAGAATCGCTGGGCCCACCCACGCGTGGTGGTGTGCGTGCCGAGCGGCGTGACCGGGGTCGAGAAGCGCGCGGTCGAGGAGGCTTGTCTGAGCGCCGGAGCGCGCCAGGCCTACCTGATCGAGGAGCCGATGGCGGCGGCGATCGGCGCGGGCCTACCGGTCGGCGAGCCGACCGGGTCGATGGTGGTGGACATCGGCGGGGGCACCAGCGAGGTGGCAGTGATCTCGCTGGGCGGGATTGTCGTCTCGCAGTCGATCCGGGTCGGCGGCGACGAACTCGATGAGTCGATCATGAACTACGTCAAACGGGAGTACAAGCTGTTGATCGGGCAGCAGACGGCCGAGGAGGTCAAGCTCGAGATCGGCTCCGCCTATCCGCTCGGCGAGGAGGTGCAGGCGGAGATCAGGGGTCGGGACATGGTCTCGGGGTTGCCCAAGACCGTTGTGCTGACCAGCGAAGAGATCCGGGGCGCGCTCGAGGAGCCCGTCACCCAGATCATCGACGCGGTCAAGGAGACGCTCGACCGGACCCCGCCCGAGCTGGCCTCGGACATCATGGATCGTGGCATCATGCTGGCGGGAGGTGGCTCGCTGCTTCAGGGGCTCGATGAGCGCCTACGTCACGAGACGCAGATGCCCGCGCACCTTGCCGAGTCGCCGTTGACGTGCGTCGCGGTCGGATCGGGGAGGTCGTTGGAGGAGTTCGAAGCGATCCACCGGTCGAGCAAGAATTCACGCAATCGGCGCCGTCGGTACTAGTTTGGCCCTGGTACCTCATCGGGTGCCGTGCAAGCTTTGGAGACACTGAACACGTGCATGACAAGCAAGTTCGGCGGCGACGAGCGGTTCTCATACTGCTCGTGGCGGTCTCCCTGATTCTGCTCACCGCCTACTTCGGTGAGACGCCGACCAGCCCGCTGCACTCGGTGCAGCGCGGCGTCGTCGAGGTTCTCTCACCGGTCGAGCACGGCGCCAATACGGTGCTGGCGCCCGTGCGCTCGGCCGCCAGCTGGGTGTCGGACACCCTGCACGCGAAATCTCAGGTCAAGCAGCTCCAGACCCGGGTGCAGCAGCTGACTGCCCAGCTCGCCCAGGCCAAGGGCGCGCAGCTCGAGAACCAGCAGTTGAGCAGGCTGGTCCATCTCGACAACAGCATCGGCGTCCAGGCCTACCACCCGGTGACCGCCCAGGTGATCGCCCGTGACCCCACGCTCTGGTACCAGACGGTCGAGGTCGACAAGGGGTCGGACGACGGCGTCCACCTGCACGACCCGGTGATCGCCGACCGCGGGCTGGTGGGCGAGGTCTCAGAGGTCTCGGCCACCGCCTCGATCGTTTCTCTGATCACCGACCACACCGTCGCGGTGACCGCCCGTGTGACTGATGCCAATGGGGACACCGGCGAGCTCATACCGGCGGTCGGCAACCCCAACCAGCTTGTGCTTCAGTACCTCCAGCCACCGAACCCGGGGCAGATCCAGAATGGCCCCCAGGCGGGGCAGCTGGTGGTGACGGCGGGGTTCCGCTCAAACACGCTCGAGTCGTACTTCCCCGCCAACATCCCGATCGGCTGGGTGACTCAGTTCAACGAGGATCAGCTGTTCAACGATGGCCAGATCACCGTGACGCCGGCCGCCGACCTGCGGCACTTCGACACCGTCCAGATCCTCACCGCCCCGCAACCTGGGATCGAGCGCGCGCAGCTGCCGTGAGCGACGCGAAGGACAAGGTCAAGCTCCCGCTGCGCCTGGTCCTGCTGGGTTTCTTCGCCGTGCTCATCCAGGAGTCGGCCGTCTCGCAGGTCTCGATCTTCGGGGTCAGCGCCGACGTCACCCCGCTGGTCGTGATGTCGGTCGGCCTGTTGTGCGGCTCGCTGACGGGAGCGGTGTTCGGATTCGCCACCGGCCTGTTAATCGACCTCGTGCTCGTCCAGACCCTCGGCGTCACCTCGCTGCTCTACATCGTGATCGGCTACTGGGCCGGGCGCGTTCGCGAGCTGCGTGACCCTTCGCACGAGCTGGTGCCGCTGGCCGCGGGCGCGCTGGCCTCGGCCTTCGCCGGGCTGGGCATGGCCATGATCCAGTTCCTCCTAGGGGTCGACGCGCCGGTTAGCCTGCTGCTGCTCCAGCAGATCTTCATCGTGGTGCTGGTCAACACCTTGATCGCGCTGCCGGTTCACGCACTGGTCCGCAGGATCATCCGACCGGTTGTGCCCGAGGATCCCCGGCGCCGGCGGCGGCGCGCCTACACGACCGGCGGACTCAGCCCGCTCCAGCAAGGCGCCGCCCGCCGCGGCCTTACTTCGCGGACGAGCGCCCGATGAGCCAGCTCCCCGAGGACAAGCAGCTGCGGTTCGTCAAGCAGGAGGAGCGGCCGACGATGAGCCCGCAGCTGGCGCGGCGGGTGGCCATCGTCGGGACGCTCTCCCTGGCCCTCTTCGCGATCCTGTTCTTCCGCCTGTGGTTCCTGCAGGTTCTCTCGAGCGATCACTATGCCCGTGCCGCCTCGGTGAACTTCGTCCGCCCGGTCGAGATCGCCGCTCCGCGCGGCCAGATCCTCGACCGCAGCGGCACGCTCCTTGCCTCGAGCCAGCGCGCCTACGCGGTCGAGATCTCGCCGCCCCAGTTGCCGGTCCCGGTCACCGAGAAGAACCTCGCGCACCCGCCCCGCGCCGACGCGGGCCTGTACAACCGGCTCGCCAACGTGGTTGGGCTGCCGACGAAGCGCCAGCTCTGCCACGTGAACGGACACGGCATGATCCACGTGTCTCAGATCGCCTGCGCGGTGGCCCAGGAGTACGTGCAGCTTCCCTACGCCGAGGCCACCGTCGCCACCGACATCACCCAGCAGCAGCTCTGGTACCTGTCCGAGCGCCAGGCGTCGCTCCCGGGGGTCAGCGTCCAGCAGATCTACCAGCGGACCTATCCGCGGGGGGATCTCGCCGCGCAGGTGCTCGGCATCGTCAGCCGGATCACCGCCAGCGAGGTGAAGGACCCCTTCTATCGCGGCGCGTCTGCGAACGATGTGGTGGGCCAGTCCGGCCTCGAGGGTTCCTACGACCGTTACCTGCGCGGCATCGACGGTGCCAACAAGGTCCAGGTCGACGCCCTGGGCAACTTCGTCAGCGTGCTGTCGCAGACGCCGCCGGTCCCCGGCTCAAACCTCAAGCTGTCGCTCGACGCCAAGCTCGAGCAGGTCGGCCAGCAGGCGCTCCAGCAGTCGATCGACGCTAACTACCCCGCGAACGGCGGGGCGTTCGTGGCCATGAACCCGGAGAACGGCCAGATCTACGCGATGGGCTCACTGCCCACCTACAACGCGAACCTGTTCACGAGGCCCGTGCCGCAGTCGGTTTACGACACGCACTTCGGCCCGACCTCGGGCGATCCCCTGGTCAACCGCGCCGATCAGGGTGCGGGGCCGACGGGCTCCACATTCAAGCCGCTAACCGCGACCGCCGCGCTCGAGAGCGGCGTGTGGACGACCAGCTCGATCTTCGACGACACCGGCCAGTTCTGCATCTCCGGCCAGTGCCGCCACAACGCCGGCAACGCCGTCGACGGCTCGCTCGATCTTCTGAACGCGATCAAGGTCTCCTCGGACGACTTCTTCTACAACCTGGGCGCGCTGACCAACTCGCCGGCGCCGAACGGTGGCGCACTCCAACACTGGGCGCACCTGTACGGGATCGGCCGCAAGACAGGGATCGACCTCCCCGGCGAGAACCCCGGGACGCTGCCTGACGCGAAATGGCGAGACCACCGCAACCAGCTCGAGGCGCAGTGCGACAGCGCGACCGGATCGTTCAGTTACACCGATGGTGTAAACACGAGCTCGGTCAAGCATCCGGGCTGGCACCGCAGTCCCAAGCGAGCACCCGGCGGCTGCGGGATCGCCGACGGCACCAACCGCCCGTGGTCGATCGGCGACAACGAGAGCCTTGCGGTCGGCCAGGGAGACGTCCAGGTCACCCCGCTCCAGCTCGCGGTGGCCTACGCCACGATCGCCAACGGCGGCGCGGTGGTGACCCCGCATCTCGGCCTCGACGTGCAGTCGGCGGACGGAATCGTGCTGCGGGCGCTCAACCCCCACCCGGCACGCCACCTGAACATCGACCCGCTGTATCTCGAGACGATCCGGGCCGGCCTGCGCGCCGCGGCGTCGCAGCCGGGCGGGACCTCGGCCGAGGTGTTTCAAAACTTCCCCGAGCAGGTGTACGGCAAGACAGGCACCGCTCAGTACAACGGACAGCAGGACTACGCCTGGTACGCCTGCTTCGTCCCGGCGAGCGCCACCAGCAAGCCGATCCTCGTCGTGGTCACCGTGCAGCAGGGCGGCTTCGGCGCGATCGGCGCCGCGCCGGTGGCGCGGCAGATGCTGTCTCAGTGGTTCTTTGGCAACAAGGGCGCGTACGTCGCCGGGAACTCCAGGACGCTGTGAGCGTGAGCGCAACGCCCATCCGGCCCGTCGAGGACGTCGAACCGCCGCCCCCGCACATGCTGCTGCGGATGGATCCGCTGCTGATGCTGGCGGCGCTCGGGCTGGCGGCGTGCTCGCTGATCACGCTCAAGGGGGCGACGCGCACGCTGAACGCTGGGCACCCGCTGTACTTCGTCGAGCGCCAGGCGATCTACTTCGGCCTCGGGCTGGCCGTGGCGCTGATCCTGGCCCGGATCGACTACTCCAGGCTGCGCGAATACAAGTACGGCCTGTACGCCGTAATGGTCGCGCTCAACCTGGTCGTGCTCGGGATGCCGAAGGTGCAGGGGGCGGCACGGTGGATCCCGCTGCCGTTCTTCCAGCTGCAGTCCTCGGAGTTTGGCAAGGTGCTGCTGATCGCCGCGGTGTCGGCGTTCGCCGTGGACCGCTCGCGCCGGCTGCACGAGCCTCGCACCACGGCCAAGATCATGCTGCTGGCGATCCTCCCGGCGCTGATGGTGATCCCCCAGCCCGACCTGGGGACGGCGCTGGTCTACATCGCGGGCGGGTTCGCAATCTTGTTCTTCGCCGGCACCTCCTGGAAGCAGCTGACCGCGTTGGTGGTGCTGTTTGTCCTCGCCATCACGTTCGTGCTGGTGGTGGCGCCGGCCACCGGCCACCACCTGCTCAAGCCGTACCAGATGCAGCGCCTGACCGGCTTCCTGCATCCCTCGCACGATCCGCGCAATCAGACCTACAACATCCTGCAGTCGCTCACCGCGATCGGATCGGGCGGAAAAAGCGGGCTCGGCACCGCAGGGGCCACGCAGGTGAACCTGCACTACCTGCCGGCACCGGACACCGACTTCATTTTCGCCGTGGTGGGGGAGACCTACGGCTTCGTCGGCGCCGCCGTCGTGCTGTCGCTGTACGCGCTGATGATCTGGCGCACGCTGCGGATCTTGACCATGTCGAAGAACCTGTACGGCACACTGATCGCCGGGGGCGTACTGGCGATGCTGATGTTTCAGGTGTTCATCAACGCGGGCATGACGATCGGGATCATGCCCATCACCGGCGTCCCTCTGCCGCTGATGAGCTACGGTGGTTCTTCGGTGCTGGTGACGTTTATCGCGATCGGCCTTCTACAGTCGATCTATGTCCAGGCTCGCATGACCGCCGCGTCTAAGAGCCGAGGATTGGCCACCTGATGCGCCGCTGCCCGAGCCAACGGGGCTCGGCGCCCTCCGGAGAAACGTGCCCAAAGCCCAGGGCACTACCGGGAGCAGACAAAACTTCATAAAGGACTGAATGAGCATTGAAGAAACAAGTATTGGTCAGCGTCGACCGGGGGGAGACCCGGGTCGCGCTGCTGGAGGCGACCGGATCGGTCGCCGCACGTAAGAGCACCGCCAAGCCGGGGAGCTCGCGCCGACGGCGCCGTCCGGCCAAGCCGGCGGCGGGCTATCACGTCGCCGAGCTGTACCTCGAGCGACGCGGTGCCCGCTCGATCGTCGGGAACATCTACAAGGGTCGCGTCGACAACGTGCTCGGCGGCCTGGAGGCAGCCTTCGTCGACATCGGGCTGGAGAAGAACGGCTTCCTGCACGTGGACGAGATCGTGCTCCCGGGTGTCGAGGCGCCGCGGCGCGGCCGCGGCTCAGGGCGCGAAAGCCGCCAGATCAGCGACATGCTGAAGCCGGGTCAGGAGATCGTGGTTCAGGTGGTCAAGGATCCGCTGAAGACCAAGGGCGCGCGGCTGACCATGGACCTGACGATCGCCGGGCGCTACATGGTGTACGCGCCGTTCGGCGAGGGCGTCGGGGTGTCGCGCCGGCTGGAGGACGCCGAGCGCGATCGGCTGCGCAAGGAGGCGGC
Source organism: Solirubrobacterales bacterium (assembly GCA_019239375.1). GTDB lineage: Bacteria > Actinomycetota > Thermoleophilia > Solirubrobacterales > Solirubrobacteraceae > Palsa-465. Next base: position 8,124 of record JAFAZZ010000277.1, read on the forward strand.
CAAGCTCGATCTGAAGGGCGCCGGCGCGATCATCCGCACCGCCGCCCAGGGGGCGACCCGGGCTGACCTGGAGCGCGAGCTTGTGTACCTGTTCAAGCTGAACGAGGTCTTGCAGAAGCGTGTCGCCGAGACGGCGGCGCCGGCCCTTGTCTTCCAAGAGGCCGACTTGTCGGTCCGCGTCGTTCGCGACATCTTCTCCTCATCGTTCGAACGCGCGATCGTGGACGATCCCAAACAGCACCACCGGCTCATGTCGTTCTTCTCCCGCACGGCACCCGAGCTGGTCGAGCACGTCGAGCTTTGGGAAGAGGAGACGCCGCTGTTCGAGGCCTTCGGCGTGGAGGAGGTGCTCGATTCCACGCTGTCACGCCGGGTCGATCTGCCCAGCGGCGGCTATCTGATGATCGACTATGCCGAGGCGCTGACGGTGATCGACGTCAACTCGGGCTCGTTCGTGGGCCGGGGCAAGGCCGCGCGCCTGGAGGACACGATCACCAAGACGAACCTGGAGGCGGCCGAGGAGGTGGTTCGCCAACTGCGGCTGCGCGACATCGGCGGGATCATCGTCATCGACTTCATCGACATGGCGCGCGCTCGGAACCGCGACGCGGTCCTGAAGGCGCTGCGCGCGGCTTTGGATGAGGACCGGACCAAGACTTTCGTGGTCGAGATCTCGCCGCTCGGGCTGGTCGAGATGACCCGGCAGAACGTGACCGACGGCGTCCGCGAGATCATGACCCGCCCCTGCCCGACGTGCCACGGCGAGGGCGTGATCAAGTCAGAAGAGACGCTGGCCATCGAGTTCGAGCGGCGCATGCGCGACCTGGCCAAGGACACGGATGCCGAGGCGCTGCTGATCCAGATGAACCCGCGCGTGAGCGCTGAGTTCACCCGCGACGAAGCGCGCGTGCTGCGCCAGATCGAGGCGGACACCGGCAAGTGGTTCACCTTCGAGGGGTCGGAGGGGCTCCCGCTCGACCACTTCGCCATCGTTTTGGAAAGCAGCCGGGAGCGAGTGCTCGAGCGCGCGGTGCCGTTCCGGGCCGGCGAGGAGGTCCACGTCGAGATCGTCGAGCCGCACATGTACAGCCCGGGGGACGCCGTGGCCAAGGTGGACGGCTATGTGATCTCGATCACCGGCGGCGGCGACTACGTGGGCGAGAAGCACCTGGTGCGGATCGAGGAGGCGGGGCGGACCGCGGCCGTCGCCTCACTCCTCGACGCTCCGGCCTCGCCGGCGGCTTCGATCGACGGGGACGGGTCGGGCGATTCGGGGCTAGAATCGAAGCCTCGGCGTCGTGGCCGCAGAGGCGGACGGCGCCGTTCCGGCGCTCAGGCCGAGTCCGTGAGTTCAACCGAATGAGCACCTACGCAATCATCAGAACCGGCGGTAAGCAGTACCGCGTCGAGCAGGGCCAGTCGTTGCTGGTGGAGCGGCTGGCGGTTGGCGACGGTGAGGATGTGAGTCTGGAGCCTCTGCTCATTGTCGACGGGCCTGATGTTGTCGACGGCGAGGACCTGGCCCGCGTGGCGGTGACCGCTCGGGTGGTTGGCCACGAGCGCGGCCCGAAGCTCCGGGTGGTCAAGTTCAAGCCCAAGCGCGGCTACAAGCGGCGCACCGGCCACCGGCAGGAGCTCACCCGGATCGAGGTGACCTCGCTCGGGCTGACGTCGATAAGCGGACGTTCAGCCGGAAAGGAACCAAGCGATGGCGCATAAGAAGGGCCTCGGCTCGTCGCGCAACGGACGCGACTCGCACGCCAAGCGCCTGGGCGTGAAGGTGTTCGCCGGTCAGACGGTGAGCGGTGGCGAGATCATCGTCCGCCAGCGCGGTACGCTCTTCAAGCCCGGCGACGGCGCCGGCATCGGCAAGGACGACACGATCTACGCCGAGGCGGCCGGGACCGTGCAGTTCACGCGCGGCCGGCGCGGGCGGGTGATCTCGATCGTGCCGGGCGGGTTGGAGCCCTCAGACTCCTAGCGGTCGCGCGGTGGCGCGGTGGCGACGGTGGCGCCCGCCGGGCAAGGACGCCCGGCGGAACGGCCCCATGGACGCCGAGCGCCAGCGAGGCCCCAAGACAGCGTAAGGAGACTTGGCACAGCTCGGCGTCTTGTTTCGTCACACGTTCGGCCGGATCCTTTGGCCCATGACGGATCTTTGGCGATGGCGTTGACAAATGCGAGACATCAGCGCCAAAGTCCAGATGCTGGCGGAGCGTCAATGGGGGCGTATAAGCGCAGCGCAGTTCGGAGCGCTCGGAATCGATCGGCGCGTGGTTTCCCGGTGGGTGAGCCAGGGATATCTGCATTGCGAGCTTCCGCGTGTGTA
>JAFAZZ010000308.1 GCA_019239375.1 Solirubrobacterales bacterium
CCTCGACGAGTTGTTCGGCCGCGAGGCCTTTTTGAACGAGCTCATCTGGAGCTACGACTATGGGGCCAAGCCGCGCCGGCGCTGGCCGGCCAAGCACGACACGATCCTTGTGTACGTGCGGACGCCCGGAGGTCACTGGTTCGATGCGGACGCGGTCGAGCGCGAGCCCTACATGGCGCCGGGACTGGTCAGCGCTGAGAAGGCGGCGCGGGGCAAGCGCCCGACCGACGTCTGGTTTCACACGATTGTCCCCACCAACGGCCGCGAGAAGACCGGGTATCCGACCCAGAAGCCCGAGGGCGTCCTGCGGCGATTGGTGGCGGCGTCGTCGCGAGCGGGGGGGTGGTGTCTGGATCCGTTCGCGGGCTCGGGAACGCTCGGAGCGGTGTGCCAGGCGCTCGGCCGGCGGTTTGTGCTGGTCGACCACAACCCGGTGGCGATCGAGGTCATGCGCGATCGGCTGGGGGGTGCCGGCGCCGCGGCGAACGCGCGCAGGCCCGATCTGCTGGGCGGTGCCGGCGCCGCGGCAAACGGCGGTGCCGGCGCTCCGGCGAACGCGCGCAGGCCCGATCGGTCATTCCCCGGGAGCGATCGGTTATTCCCCGGGAGCGATCCATTATTCCCCGGGACCGTGGATCAGGGGCACGAACTGAACGGCCTCTAGTTGCCGGCGGCCGACGCGGTTGCCGTTGCGGACGGCCAGCATCAGGTGCTGCTCTCGGCTCCCCACCGGCGCCACCATCCGTCCGCCATCCGCGAGCTCGCCCTCGAGCACTCGCGGCGGCTCCTCGCCGGTGGCTGCGGCGACGTTGATCGCGTCGAATGGCGCCTCCTCGGGCCAGCCCTCCCAACCGTCGCCCACCCGAAAGGTGACGTTGTCGATCCCGAGCTCAGTGATGGTGTCCTGCGCCTCCGCGGCCAGCTCGGCGTGGCGCTCGATCGTCCACACGTGCTCGGTGAGCAGCGACAGCAGCGCGGCGTGGTAACCCGACCCCGTGCCCACGTCGAGCACGCGGTCGGTCGGCTTCAGCGCGAGCACCTCGAGCATCCGCGCGACCACGAGCGGCTGGGAAATCGTCTGGCCGCCGGCGATTGGAAGGGCCACGTTGGCATAGGCGCGCCGACGCTGCGAGCGGGGAACGAAGCGCTCCCGCGGGATGCTCGCGATGGCCGCCAGCACGCGCTCATCAGCGATCGCGGGCCGCAGGAACAGAGCTAGCTGGGACGCTTCGCGCGGACACATGACGCGCCTACGGCTCCTCGGCATCGGCGTCGAGCCACTTGTCGAAGAACTCATCGGCCTGCAGGCTGATCAGATCCGCGCGCAGCATCTTGAGCAGCTTCGAGGCCTGCTTGGCTGCGAGGTTCCAGTACAGGATCACCTCGCCGTCATCGACCGACACTACCTCGATCCGGTCGGTGCGGCTTGGATCGGACAGGAACGCCGGCTCACGTCCTCCCCGCGAGACGATCAACTGGTACGCCCGGTTGGCCTTCATTGTGGGGCTCCGGCTCGCTCTAGGGCGTGAGTGGCCTCGCGGATCGCCTCGATGCCGGCGTAGACGCGGTCGCCGACCTGGACTGCCGGCAAGGCGGTGACGCCGGCCACCTGTGCGCGGTACGTCGCGGTCCGCAGGGCGGTCGCGGTGCTCGCCAACTCGATGCCCTTGCGCAACGCCGTCGGGTGCATCTCGCAGGCGGCACCGGCGATGAGGATCGTGTTCTCCTCGCCGAGGTCGCGGCCGCCGGCGAAGGCCTGCCGGAACGCCGCCAGGCTGAACGCGACGGCTCGGCCGATCCGCTTGGCGTAGGTGGCCGCGAGCATGGCCTGCGTGCTGTCTGGGGGCCACTTGGGCGGCCATCGAACCGGCTGCAGCCCGAGCTCGGCGACGAGGCGCTCGATCTGGCGGGCCTGTGGGTCGGGGTCGGTGGCCGGACCGGCGGGCTTGGGGACGGCGGGCTTGGGGACGGCGGGCTTGGGGACGGCGGGCGTGGGCGCGGCGGGCTTGGGGGCGGCGGGCTTGGGGACGGCGGG
>JAFAZZ010000372.1 GCA_019239375.1 Solirubrobacterales bacterium
GAGCAGCGGATCGAAGCCCCCGTGGCGAGCAGCGGATCGAATCCCCCGAGCGGGCGTGACCTCGCGGAGGAGGGACGCTAGCCGGCGTTGAGGGGCAGCGGTGAGGCAGCCTTGAGCTCCTCCAGCCGCAGGAGCGTCATGACTCGCGCCGCGCCACCGCGCGTGGAGAGCCGCACGAGGACGCGCTGCAGTTGCGCGACCTCCCGCGCCACCACCATCAGCATTGCGTCCGTCTCGCCGGTGACCCAATCGGCGGAGATCACCTCGGGCATGGCCCGGACGGTTTCGGCGAAGCGCCGGTGCGCCGCGTCGTCGTGGCGCTGCAGGGTGACCGCAACATAGACCTGCAGCGGAAACCCGGCGGTGGTCGCATCGAGCCTGGCCGAGATGCTGCTGACGATCCCGGACTCCTTCAGGCGGCGAACGCGGTGGAGCGTCGCGGCGGGTGAGAGGCCGATCAGGCGCGCGAGCTCAACGTTCGGGCGATCGGCGTCCGTCTGAAGTTCATCGAGCAGCTTCATGTCAATCAAATCAAACGAATCCGGCATCTCACAAAATATTCCATCGTTTTCAGCCTGATATGTCAAATCTTGATGGACTCAGTCGCGGATTCGGCGATCCTGAGTTGTGTGAAGATCTACACCAACAGATCCGCGATTCTGGCCCTCGCCGCGGCGGGCACCCTGTGGGGACTGACCGTCCCGTTGACTAAGGTCGCGCTCGCGTGGCTCGGACCGAGCTGGCTGACCGTGGTCCGCTTCGCCGTGGCCGCACCGGTGCTGGCTTCTCTCGGGCGGGGCGGCCTGCGCGATTCGCTGAGCATTCGCATGCTCGCCTCAGGGGCGATTGGGTTCGGCGCCGTGATCGTCCTTCAGAACGCCGGCATCGAGCGCACCAGCGTGAGCCACGCCGCGATGATCGTGGGCGCCGTCCCGGTGCTCGTCGCGCTGATCGCGGCCGGGCTCGGCGAGATGGCCACACGTCCGCTCACCTGGGCCGGGTACGCCGTTGCGCTGGCGGGCATCGCTCTCGTCGCCGGCGCCGCGGGCGGTGGCGCTACCGCGCAAGGCGATCTGCTCGTCGGGGGCTCCGTGCTCCTCTCGGCAGCATTCATCGCGCTTCAGCCGCGGCTGCTGGCCGGCCGCGACGCTGCGGCGCTCACCGCGGTCCAGTTCGCCGGCGGCGCGCTCGTCGCGCTTCCCGCGGCCCTCCTGAGCGAGGGAATCCCTCATGGGCCGGGGGCGCCGTTGCCCGCGCTCGCGCTGGCGGCCCTCGCGCTGGCGGGCACGCCGCTGCCCTTCTGGCTGTTCGCGTTCGGCCAGGCGCGGGTGCCCGCCGACCTAGCGGGCGCGTTCGTGAACCTAGAGCCGGTGGTCGGCGGCGTGGCAGGCTGGCTCGTCCTCGGCGAACCCGCCGCGATTGGCCAGATCCTGGGGGTTGCCGCCGTGCTCGCCGGGATCGCGATGAGCACGCTGCCGCCCAGCGCCGAGCGCCCGAGGGTGCCGGTCGGGGATGCGGCTCAGGCGTCTCGCTTACGAGATTCTCAGGTTGCTGGGTCGAATTCGCGCACTCGAGGCTGGGCGGCCGTCAAGTGAGCGGATGTGACGCATACATACCGAGCCGAGCACCGCGATCGCCCTAAGTCCACACTCGCGCTGCCGCTGGGGATGAGAGCGGAGTTAGCCCCCACCACGGCGTCAAAGTCCACACTCGCGCCACGCGCGCGGCCGATTGCGCAGTTGACGGCACTCCGCGCCGCTGCGGGGCTTTCGGCGCCAGCCGGCGAACTTAGCGCTGAGCCCGTCGGGGCAACACCGCCCGCGAGGAGTCGCCGTGCGGACGCCGCGCCCTGCGAGCGCGCCACCCCGGGTTCGGTCGGTGCTCAGCGGAATGGTGCATCGTCGGCGGGCCGTCTGCGCCACCGCGTCAGCGCCACCACGGCTGACGCCTCAGCTCAGCCACGCGCGCGGCCGGGACCACGAGGTCGCCGAGGTGCTCGGCGAGGTGATTCAGGTGCTCGCACAGCCAGATCCCGTAATAGGCACCGGAGCCGACCCGGACCGCGT
>JAFAZZ010000382.1 GCA_019239375.1 Solirubrobacterales bacterium
CCGCGCGCTCGAGAGCGTCGACCGGGAGATACTCGCCGAACAACACCACGTCCGGCTTGAGCGGCTGTCCGCAGTCACAGCGCGGGACGCCGACGGGGTCGGCCGCGTGCCGGGCGGTGACCTCGGCGAGCGGATAGCGCGCGCGGCAGCGCAAGCACGATGAGCTGTCGATCGAGCCATGCACCTCGATCAGCTCGACAGTCCCCGCGCGCGCGTGCAGGCGGTCGATGTTCTGTGTGATGACGGCGTCGAGCAGCCCCACGCGCTCGAGCTCGGCGAGCGCGTAGTGGGCGGGGTTCGGCCGTTTGTCGCCGAGCGTCTGGAAGCGCATGCCGTAGAAGCTCCAGAAGCGTTCAGGGTTGCGGCGGAAGACCTCTATGTGCGCGACCTCCATCGGGTCGACGTTGGCCCACAGGCCGGTGCGCGGCGAGCGGAAGTCTGGGATCCCCGACGGGACGGAGATCCCCGCGCCGGTGAGGGCCACGACCGAACCTGCCTCGCGGATCATCTCCGCCAGCTGCGCGGCTGCGCTCACTTCCCCTTGAACCGTGCGGTGCGCTTCTGGAGGAACGCCGCGATCCCCTCCTTGGCGTCCTCCGAGGCGAACGCGCTCGCAAAGCCCTGCTTCTCGGCCTCGATGCCCGACTCGATGTCGCCGGCCGCCGACACGCGCTTGATCTGCTCGAGGGCGAGCGGCGCCTGGCCTGCGAGCTTGCGCGCCCAGTTCAGCGCCGTATCCAGCAGCTCGTGGTCGGAGACGACGCGGTTGGCGAGGCCGAGCTCGTATGCGTCGTCGGCTGCGATGGGATCACCGGTGAGGTTCATCTCGAGCGCGCGCGCCTCGCCCACGAGCCGCGGCAGCCGCTGGGTGCCGCCGAAGCCGGGGATGATCCCAAGGTTGATCTCGGGTTGCCCGAACGTCGCCGATTCGGCCGCGAGGCGGAAGTCGCACGCCATCGCAAGCTCGCAGCCGCCCCCGAAGGCCAGGGCGTTGACGGCGGCGATCGTCGCGATGCTCGAGGTCTCCATGCTGCGCAGCAGCGCATGCATCCCGTCCAGGAGTTGCTTGCCGGCGGCAGCGTCCATCGTCGTGAACGCCTTGATGTCCGCGCCGGCGCAGAACAGCATCGGGTTGGCCGACGCGATCACGACCGCGCGAACGCTGCCGGCGCCGGTGATCGCGTGCCACGCCTTCTGAAGGCCCTCGACCACCGCCGGGGCGATCGAATTGGCGGGTGGGTTGTCGAGCCAGACGATCGCAACGGGGTCTCTGGTCTCGAGCTTGACCGGACCTTCGTCCCAGCCCGCGTCCGGCCGCGCGTACGGGAAGAAGCCCTGGCCGGTCTTGACGCCGAGCCGCCCCTGCGCCACCAGCCGGCGCAGGATCGTCGGTGGCTCGAAGTTCTCTCCCCACTCCTCGCTGGCGCGTTCGAGCTTGGCGAGCACCTCGTCGAGCCCGATCTGATCGGCGCGCGCGAACGGCGGCGGGATGATCCCGGCGCCCGCCATCATGCCGAGGTCGATGTCCTTCATCGACGCGATGCCCTCCTCGAGGACGAGGCAGCTCTCGACGAGCGCCTTCAGGGTGAAGCGGTCGACGAGTGCGGCGGCGCCGAGTTCAGTTCCCGTGCTGATAGAAGCCCCTTCCCGTCTTCGCGCCCAGCTCGCCGGCCGCGACGAGCTCCTGCATCCGCTTGTGGACGAAGAAGCGATCGCCGTAGGAGTCTCTGAGATGCTCGGCCACGTGCAGCACGGTGTCCAGGCCGAGCAGATCGGTGAGGAAGAATGGGCCCATCGGCGCCGCGCGCGAGTCGGATACGACCTTGTCGATCTCCTTGACGTCGATCCCCGACTCCTCCTGGTAACGCCAGAGCTCGGAGACGCTCGAGTTCAGGATCCGGTTGACGACGAATCCAGGCGCCTCGCCGCAGCGGATCGGCATCTTGCGGATGGTCTGCGCGAAGGTCAGCGCGATCTGCGCGGTCTCGGCCGAGGTGTCATCGCCGTAGACCACCTCGATCAGCCGCATCACCGAGGCGGGATAGAAGAAGTGAAAGCCGACGACCTTGTCGGGACGGCCGGTGGCCTCCCCCATCTCGGTGATCGAGAGCGAGGAGGTGTTCGAGGCGAGGACCGCGTGCCCCGGGGTCACCTCGTCGAGCTCGGAGAAGACGGTCTGCTTGATCGGCATGCGCTCCGGCACCGCCTCGAC
>JAFAZZ010000373.1 GCA_019239375.1 Solirubrobacterales bacterium
GCGATACGCGGTTGACGCTTGTGGCCACGGCAGCGCTTCTGAGGTCTGATCGTGATGAGGTCGGCGCTCCCGTAGGCAGCGGGAGACTCTTCGAGGTCATGAACCCTCTCACACCCACGCTCACGGCGGAGAGCAGCAACACGAGCAGCCCGACTCGAGCCCCCGAACTCCTGGCTGCGGTCCAGGCGCCTTCCCGTCTCGAATCACACGTCGCTTTGCACCGCTTTCACCGGGACATTCGGACCTATGCCGTGACCAGTTGTCGCCGGATTACCAGGGGATTTGCGGCTATCTGGTCACAGGTTCGGCGATGTGTGACCAGATCGCCGCCACCCACGAGCGGCTCGGCTAGCGGAGTTCGGCCGCCAGCCGGAGGCCGGGCTGCGGGTTCGCCCGGGCCCATCGGTCGAGCACCCTGGCCAGGCTCCCGGAAGCGACGCGGACGGCCACGCCTTCGGGACGAGGGCACCCGGGGTACGCGGTCCCTCGGGGTGGCCGCGCAGCGTCGGCACTGCAGGCCTTCGCCCGACCCTCAGCCAGGCTTCGTCCTGAGCACTGCCACGGTCTCGGCAAACGCGGCGTCGGTCGCCTCCGGGTCATAGCGCCGTCCGATGTCGCGGCCGAAGGCGTCCTCCGCGTCGTATAGGCGCCAGCGGAAGTCGACGCCTGCCTCCTCCAGCCCGCGCTTGGTGCTGCACGGCGCTCCTCGGGCGTGTGCGGATCGCTGGTGCCGAAAATCAGCAGCATCTGTCCGCGGATCTCCGACGCGCGACTAAGCGAGCCCGCGTCGGATTGCTCGCCAGCTTCCCATCGTGCAGACCGGCGGGTACGAAAGCGCCGTCGCCCGCACGCGCGGGTCGAACGCGGCGCAAGCCCAGGTGGCCGCCGGCGCAGTGCCCTCACGCGGAGGCCGCCGGCCGCCACGCGGTCGTCGGCCTCGAGCCAGGCCAGCGTGGCGCAGATCTCGTCGTCGAGTCGGCGACCGGCGTCGCCTCCGCGTCCGACTGTCCGCGGCGCTGCCCTCGTCGTCGAACTCGGGCACGGTGGCCGCCGGCTCGATGCGGTGATAGATCTCAGGTGCGGCCACCACGAAGCCATAGCCGGCTAGTCGAATGCACCATCGCAGCGTCGAATCGGTGAGCTGAAATATGTCCGAGTGAAACGACGCCCGGGTAGCTTCCGGACGCCCGCGGCGCGGCCACGAACGTCCGCGTTGCTCGATGCCTGACCAGGACGTCGACGTACTTCTGCGAGACCACCATCCGGTGAGTGAATCACCACGCCGAGCACCGGGCACGTAGCGCGGCCTGACTGCACTGGAGCGTCCTTTGCGCTTTCCGGCCCGGGCGGGATGCTCTGGAGTCACTGACTAAGCAACGACCACCGTGGCGATCCCTGAGCGCAATCCTCCAGCGGAGCAGCGCTGACTCTGGTAGCCGCTGTGCGACCACTGGTTGTCGTCCGACGCGGGCACGTGACCTAACGGCCCCGGTGGCCATCAAGCATGCAGGCGGCGCAGGCGTTCTGCTGTTGGTGCGAGCGAGAATCGCGCCGTCACCGACGGCTAGACCTGCCTTCGTCCTCGCGCGGGTACCTGAGCTTGCATCGACCTCGTCACCCCTTGGCCGCAAGGGGTAGTCAGCCGGATGACTCACTGGTGGCCGCTCTTGTGCCCGACCGGGCACGCGGTAAACGCCTGCCAGCGCTGTCTGGATGCGTCCGAGGCGGTAGCGAGGAGCTTCACCACCGCATTCATGAGGGCCGGCGGTGCGGTCGCGCCCCGGCACGATCAGTGCTGACTACTACCTGCCGAAGCGAGCCGGCACCACCGGGATCGCGCTGCGCCGTTAGTTCTGGAAAATCGGTCGTCGGTACAAGGTATGTGGTTGCACTACATAACTCGTTAGGACGACCACCGCCGATCTCGCCTACGTCGCGAGGCTACCGCGTGCCGTTGTGGACTGGGCGGCGCATCAAAGCAACGCTTCGCGTCCGTGAAGGACCGCAAACGCCACCGGGCCGGAACGCTTCGATGGCGCCGGCGGCGACCCGCTTGAGCTAGGACGTCGATACCGCGAACGTGTCAGGCGGTGGTCGCCCCGCGTAACGACTGCCATGCTGGCCTTCGCCATCCGCTCGCGACGCCCGTGCTCCTCATAGAGCCCTGGCGACGATCGGGGCGGCCAACCCCAGACGCGTGACCGCTCGCGTCGTGCATCAGGACGGTCGCGGGAGGCTAGTAGGCATCGAAGGGCCGGAACACTCGCTTCGTCCGAACGGCCGATGAAGATCGATGTCGC
>JAFAZZ010000434.1 GCA_019239375.1 Solirubrobacterales bacterium
ATCAAGGCATTCGTGATCAACGTGGTGGGCGACGTGGGGTTAGTCCTCGCCACCTTCATCCTGTTCCGGCACACGGGGACGGTTCAGTTCCTGGGGGTCTTCCACGCCGTGCCCCACACGTTCGCGCACAACGGCGGCGCCATCAACGCCGCCGCCCTGCTGCTGCTCGTCGGCGCCTTCGCCAAGTCCGCCCAGGTGCCGCTGCACACTTGGCTCCCCGACGCCATGGAGGGCCCGACGCCCGTCTCCGCCCTGATCCACGCCGCGACCATGGTCACCGCCGGCGTGTACCTGATCGCGCGCACGCACGTCATCTTCGAGTGGGCCCCGACGGCGGCCGGCGTCGGGGCGATCGGCGGCTGCACGACGTTGGTGCTCGCTGCCACGGTGGCGCTGGTGATGACCGACATCAAGCGCGTGATCGCCTACTCGACGATGTCCCAGATCGGTTACATGGTCATGGGCGTGTGCGTGGGGGCGTACTCCGCCGGCCTGTTCCACCTGATGACCCACGCCTTCTTCAAAGCGCTCTTGTTCATGGCGGCCGGCTCGATCATCGGGGCCATGGCCGGCGAGCAGTCGCTCGACCGGATGGGCGGCTTCCGGCGCGCGCTCCCCTTCACCTTCGCCTGCTTCATCGTGGGGGGTCTCGCCCTGAGCGGGCTTCCGCCGCTCTCCGGCTGGCTGTCCAAGGACGACGTCATCGCCTTCCTCGATCACCGCGGCGGCGGCTTCCTGATCTTGGGCGTGGTTGGCTACGGGGGCGCACTGCTCACGGCCATCTACACCTTCCGGATGATCTTCCGGGCCTTCTTCGGGGACCCGGTTCCCGAAGCCCGCGAGCTGGAGCAGGGCCATCTGCACCACGCCGAGGTCCCGCGCAATCCGCTGAGCGGCGAGGAGGAGGACAGCGACGTGGGCTTCCCCGGCCCCGGCCACTTCATCGCCGAGCGCGAGTGGCCCATGAAGATGGCCATGAGCGCGCTGGCCCTGCTGGCCATCATCGGCGGCGCCGTGCAGATCCCCGGAATCGACGACGCAGTCACCAAGTTCCTCGACCCGAGCTTCGCCGACTCCAAGTACGCGCACGTGCAGGTCGCGACCCGCCCGGCGTGGGTAGGGCTGATCATCGGCGCCCTGATCGCCATCGCCGGCATCTCCATCGCGTATCGCATCTGGGTGGCGCAGCCCGGCACCGCGACCCGGCTGCGCGAGCGCTTCGCCGCGCCGTACGTGTTCCTCTGGCACAAGTGGTACTTCGATGAGCTGATCGACTTCCTCGTCGTGCGGCCGGCGCTGTGGACCGGGCGGCTGGTCGACTCGGTGCTCGAGCGTTCGGTGATCCAGGGCGTGTTCACGGGCGGCGCCTCCGGCGCTGTGCGTGCCGGGTCGGCCGCCGTGCGCCGGGGCCAGACCGGCTTCCTGCGCTACTACGCGGCGCTGATGATCGTGGGCGTGTCGGGCGTCGCCCTCTACTTCCTGATCTCGAGCTGACATGACGCTCTCGATCCTCATCTGGCTGCCGCTCGCCATCTCGCTGCTGGCCGCTCTGATGCCGCGCCCGTTGATCGGGCGCCTCGCCGCGGTGGGTAGCCTGGTCACGCTCGGTGTCGCCATCTCATTCCTCGCTCGGTTCAAGCTGGGAGGAGCCGGGCTTCAGTTCCTCACCGACAAGGTGTGGGTCTCCGCGCTGGGAATCCACTACAAGCTCGGCCTCGACGGCCTGAACGTCGCCCTGGTCGTGCTCACGACGTTGCTGTTCAGCGGGTCGTTGTGGTGGTCGTCATTCCGGGAGTGGGATCGCTCCCGCAGCTTCTACTTCCACTTCGGCCTGGCCGAGAGTGCGGTGCTCGGCGCGTTCTGCGCTCAGGACCTGGCCCTGTTCGTCGCCTTCTTCGACCTGATGCTGATCCCGTTCTACTTCCTGGTCGGGATGTGGGGCACGGGCGAGCGGATCAGGGCGACGACCAAGCTTGTGATCTACACGCTGGTCGGCTCGTTCTTCATGCTCGCCGCGGCGATCGCCACCGGCGTATTGGCCGCCAACGACCACAGCACGGCCTTGAACTTCTCGCTATCGGCGCTGAGAGCTCTGCCCCTGCCCCATGCCTCGCAGGACTGGATCTTCCTGTGCTTCGCCTTCGCGTTCCTGGTCAAGATGCCGCTGGTTCCGTTCCACGGTTGGCTGGCCGACGGCTACAAGGCGATGCCGATCCCCGCGCTCGCGGTGTTCTCCGGGGTGGTCTCGAAGGTCGCCGCCTACGGCTTCTTGCGAATCGTCCTCCCCCTGTTCCCCTACGCCGCGGCCCACTTCCAGACGCTCATGCTGCTGATCGCGCTGGTCTCCATCTTCTGGGGCACGCTGGTGGCCTTCACGACCCCGGACGCGCGGCTGGTCGTCGCCTATTCCAGCGTTGCCCAGCTCAGCTTCATCACGTTGGGGATCTTCTCGCTGCGGCCGACCGGCGGGCAGGGTGCGCTGCTGCAGATGCTCAACCACGGCCTGGTGACGGCGCCCATGTTCTTCATCGTCGCGGCAGCGGCGGCCCGCGCCGGCGGATCAGAGTTGCTTGCCGACATGGGCGGGATCGCCTTCCGGGCGCCGATCCTGGCCACTCTGGCGCTGATCGTGACGCTGGCCACGCTCGCCATGCCGGGCTCGTCCAACTTCGTCGGCGAGTTCATGATCCTGCTCGGCGTCTTCCAGGCCAAGACCGCGATCTCAGTGATCGCCTTTGCCGGTGTCGTGGGCGCGGCCGTGTACGCGCTGCGTCTGTTCATCGGTGAGTTCCACAACCGGGCCGGGCCGAAGGTCGCCACGCGCGAGGGCTCGTTCATCGATCTGGCCGTGATCGGCTCGATCGCGCTGGTCATCGTGGTGCTGGCGTTCTACCCCCAGTTCGGCCTGAAGCGCTCCGAGCCGTCGCTGCGGAGCGTGGTCGCGCCGGCCCAGGCTCAGGCGGTGCATGCGCAGGCGGCTGCCGGCGGTCCCCGGAGGGTGGCGTCCCGATGAACGTGATCAGGGCAGGGTCGCGATGAACGTGGTCAGGGCGGGGTCGCGATGAACGTGGTCACGGTGGCGCACCAAACCGCGGTCCATCACCTCGCCGGGCCCCACATCGACTGGACCGCCCTGTCGCCGCTGTTGGTGCTGACGGCCGGCGGGCTGCTGGTCCTGCTAGTCGGCCTCCTCCGCCCGGCTCTGGTGCGCGAATGGATCGTGCCGGGACTGACGATCCTGACCTTCCTGTGCGCGGTGGCTGCCGAAATCGTGGTCTTCCATCACCACGCGACCGGCAAGGCCGGCTTCTGCGTCGTCGCCGCGCCGGGGTGCGGCTCGGCGCCGCTGGCCATCGACCGCCTGGCCCTTGAGCTCTACATGCTGTTCGCGGTGGCCGGCCTCGCCGCCGTGCTGATGTCCTGGCGCGGAATCGCCGTCCGGGAATCCGGCCACGGGGAATTCAACGGCCTGTTGATCTTCAGCGTGCTCGGAATGTGCGTGTTCGTCTCGGCGCAGAACCTGATCACGCTGTTCCTGGGGATCGAGCTGCTGTCCATCCCGCTCTACATCCTGTGCGCGTCGGAGACCCGGCGCGAAGGCTCGCTCGAATCCGGGTTGAAGTACCTCGTCGTCGGGTCGGTCGGGTCGGCCACGCTGGTCTACGGGCTCGGGCTGATCTATGGCGCCACCGGCTCGACCGACTTCACCGTAATCGGCTCCGCGCTGTCCCAGGGCAAGTTGGCCGGCGGGGGGACCGCGATGGTGTTCACCGGCCTCGCCCTGACGATCGTCGGGTTCGCCTTCAAGGCGTCGGTGGCGCCGTTCCATCAATGGACGCCCGACGTCTACGAGGGTGCCCCAACCGCGATTACGGCGTTCATGGCCACCGCCACTAAGGCGGCCGCGCTCGGCGCGTTCCTGCGCTTCTTCGATGTGGCCGCGATCGGCGCCCAGGACACGTGGGCGCCGATGCTGGCCACGGTGGCCGCGATCACGATCGTGGTCGGCAATGTCGGCGCGCTGGGCCAGTCGTCTTTGAAGCGGATGATGGGTTACTCGGGCGTGGCCCAGGCCGGATACATGCTGTCGGGCGTTGTCGTGGGGTCACGGCTCGGCATCCAGGCCACCGTGCTGTACCTGATCGCCTACCTGTTTATGAACCTCGCGCCGTTCGCGGTGATCGTGGCCGAGGAGCACGAGCGTCCCGACGGCGACTACCTGAGCGCGCTCGCCGGGCTGGGCGCGCGCCGGCCCTGGCTCGCCTGGCCGATGACGATCGGCATGCTCGGCCTGGCCGGCATCCCCGGCACGGTCGGCTTCATCGGCAAGTTCCAGCTGATCAACGCGCTCGTGTCCGGCGCGTACACCTGGCTGGCCATCGTGCTCGTGATCGGGTCGATGATCTCGCTCGGCTATTACCTGCGCGTGGTGGCCACGATCTGGATGCGCCCGGCCGTGGCCGCGCCGGTGCCGGCGCCGGCGACCGGGCCGGGTGAACTGGCCCCGATCGCCGGTGGGTCGCTCGAGGCCGACGAATGGGAGGAGGGGCCAGGTCCGGCCGGCGGCGTCCTCGCCTATCCGGAGCTGGTGTTCGTCGCGGTGGCGTTTGCCGCGGCGGTCATCTTCTTCGGCGTCTTCCCCTCGCCGCTGTTCAATTTCACCGCCCACGCGGCGAACGCGCTGTCCGGGCTCTTCTAGGGCCGGGGCAGGTTTGGGGTGAGCGCCGGCGCTTGGGCCGGCGGAGTCGCTCGGGCCGGCGGAGTCCGCCGGCGGGGAGGCCGCGGGGGGAGCGGCCGGCGCCGAGGCTTGGGTGCGCGCGGGCACGTTGGGGGATGGCGCGCACGCCCGCGGGCAGGCCGCGGGGGGAGCGGCCGGCGCCGAGGCTTGGGTGAGCGCCGGCACGTTGGGGGGTGGCGCGTACGCCCGCGGGCAGGCCGCGGGGGGAGCGGCCGGCGTCGAGGCTTGGGTGAGCGCCGGCACGTGGGCGTCGCGCGTCCGCCGGCGGGCAGGCCGCGGGGGGAGCGGCCGGCGCCGAGGCTTGGGTGAGGGCCGGCAAGTGGGCGTCGCGCGTCCGCCGGCGGGCAGGCCGCGGGGGGAGCGGCCGGCGCCGAGGCTTGGGTGAGTGCCGGCATGTGGGCGTGGCGCGTCCGCCGGCGGCCGCGCCCGACGGCCCTGAAAAACGCGCCAAACCCCCTCGCCAGCCCGGCGCCTCGGCAAGATAAGCATCGAGACGATGCTTATGTTGCCTTGGCCCCTGGGCAGCAGGGGACTTCGCTGCGTTTTGCAGGTCGCGCGGAGCGTGGCGGATCCCGGGCGGGCGGCGAGCGGGGCGGATCGGGGAGGCCAGCAGCGAGCGGGGCGGATCGGGCGCCGGCGGATCGGGGAGGCCAGCGGCGAGCGTGGCGGATCGCCGCGCCGGCGGCGAGCGTGTCGGATCGCCGCGCTGGCGACGAGCGCGGCGGATCGGCCCGCTGACGAGCCGGACAACTCGCCGCGCCGGCGGCGAGCGTGGCGGATCGCGCGCCGGCGCCACGGACGCTCACGCCTCGGCATCACGGAGGCTCGCGCGGCAGCGCAAGTTTGCCGCTCGCCGGCGCGGGTAGCCGGATCGAACGACCATGGAGGAGCGACGGAGCGACACCGAGGAGACGTTCGGCAGCCAGGAGCTGCCGGGATCGGTCTCCAACCAAAACACCGAGGAGCCCGAGGGGCCGGATCAGAGCGGGGGCGACGCGCCTGACCGCGACCGCTCCCGCGAGCCCAGCGACGACCCCGGCTCGGCCACCGAGGGCAGTCAGGCCACGGGCCACCCGGACAACGCGGGCTGACGCAGCGCCGCCGACGGG
>JAFAZZ010000478.1 GCA_019239375.1 Solirubrobacterales bacterium
GATCGGCCGGCGGGTCGTAGCCGGAGACTGTCATCTCCTCCTCGATCAGGGTCTGAACGCATGCCACGGCACGGGGCTCGACCACTCCCGCGCTCGAGGTCAGCATGCGCATCGCCCCGTGCCGCTCGAGTTCGAGCAGCCGCCGTACCGCCCGCGAGCGCGTCAGCGTCTGGTTGACGCGGTCGAGCACCTCGAGCAGGCCGTCCGGCCCGCGACGGCGCACCTGCGCGCGCCGGTGGGCCACGAGCAGCTCGAGCTGACGCGCGATGACCTCGCCCAGCAGTGCCTCGCGTGATCCGAACCAGCGGTAGATGGTGGCCCGGCCGAGGCCCAACCGCGCCGCGATGACCGTGATGTCCACGCGCTGGCCCTCCAGGTAGACCTGGGTCACGGCCGCCAGCACGTCGTCGCGAGACGCGGTGGCGGGTCTGCCCCGCCTACCCGCCTTGCCCAGTTGTGTCTCCGCCCTCGTCGCGGTGCCCCTCAAGCGAAATTAATATTTGAAACACCCAAGGGAAAACGTATCTAATTAGATTCCTCGCGTCGACGTGCGCGTTGTCCGAGTCGGGTCCACCGTGTGGAGGAGGAGAGGTATGAGCTCATCCGGCACCAAATCGCTGGCGTACGTGGGAGTTATCGCCGCGGTCCCCCTGGCTGTGGCCGCGTGCGGATCGTCGAGCAGCAAGACCAGCGGCGGAGGCGGGAGCAGCAGCAGCGGCGGCGCGACCGCCCCGGGCGTGACGGCGACAAGCATCACGTTCGGCACGCACCAGCCGCTCACCGGTCCGGCCGCACCCGGCTACAGCGAGATCGCCCCGGCCTCCCAGGCCTTCTTTAACTACGTCAACGCCCACGGCGGCGTGTTCGGTCGCCAGCTGAAGCTGCTCATCAAGGACGACTCCTACAACCCGACCAACACCGTCAACGTGACCCACCAGCTCGTCCTGCAGAGCAACGTGTTCGGCATCTACGAGGGCCTCGGCACCCCGACCCACACCAAGGTCGTCGGCTACCTGAACGCGTCCAAGGTGCCCGACATCTTCGTGGCCTCGGGCTGCCCATGCTGGGACAACGGCTCGAGCCAGCCCTACACGTTCGGCTGGCAGCCTAATTACACGATCGAGGGCAAGATCCTCGGCCAGTACATCAAGCAGCACTTCGCCGGCAAGAAGATCGGCGTGCTCTACCAGGACGATGACTTCGGTCAGGGCGGCCTGGCCGGCATCCAGGACGAGGTGCCCGCCTCCATCGTGGCCAAGCAGCCCTACCAACCGGGCGTGACCACGCTCGCGCCGCAGATCACCGCGATCAAGGCGGCCAAGGCGGACCTGCTGGTCGACTTCACCGTGCCGATCTACACCGCGATCGGCCAGCTCACCTCGTTCACCCTCGGCTACAAGCCGCAGCTCGTCGTCTCCAACGTCGGCATCGATCCGATCACGGTGGGCGGCCTGCTCAAGACAATCTCGAAGGGCAAGGCATCCGGCACCGCGTTGATCGAGGGCGCGGTGAGTGACGGCTACCTGCCCTCCAACACGGACACCTCTAACCCGTGGATTCAGCTCTTCATGAAGGTTCACAGCCAGTACGACCCCGGCGCGCCCTTCGATGGGAACGTCGAGTACGGGATGGCCAACGCCTACACGCTCGTTCAGGCGCTCGAGGCCGCCGGCAAGAACCTCACCCGCCAGGGCCTGATCAACGCGATCAACCAGCACGGCGCCAGCTGGAAGGGCCCGGGGCTGGTCCCGTTCCGCTACTCGACCAGCATCCACGGCGGTTACGGTGGCGCCGAGATCGGAATGATCAAGAACGGCAAAATCGTCCTCTCGGGCGGGCCGCTCACGACCACGCCTGAGGCCGGCTCCGCGATCACGCCGTACAGTGGGACGCAGCCGGCGCCCCCGGCGAACGGGATTCCGTCGAGTTGAGTTGAGGCTGCAGGACAACCTCAGTACGTAATCGTCCGCAACACCCGCGCCGGCACGCCGGCCGCCACCGAGTACGCCGGGATGTCGGACGTAACAACCGAGTTCGCGCCGATGACGCACCGCTCACCAATCGTCACTCCGCTCGTCACCACGACGCCCACGCCGCACCACACGTTGTCGCCGATCCGGGTCGGTCCCTTGCTGGTGAAGCCCTGCCACGGCACCGGTCTGTTCGGGTCGTCGAACCGGTGCGAGGAGTCGGTGACGTAGCAGCCGTTGGCGAGCATGCAGTGATCGCCGATCTCGACCAGCTCGAGCGAGGCCACCATCACCCCCAGGTTCAGAAACGTGCCCGCGCCGATGCGCACGCGCGCCTCGCCGGGCGCGGTTATCCACACGCCCGGCTCGAGCAGCGTATGCGCACCGATCTCGAGCCGGCCTCCGCGCAGCGCCTCCAGCACGTTGCCGTGCACCGGCCAGCGGACGAACGCGCGCCGGCGCATGAACTCCCAGTGGATTCGCGCGCGATTCCAGGGCAGTGAGTTGCGCTCGTACCAGCGCCACTTCTGCAACCACAACTTCAGCGCGCCGGCATCAACCGCGGCCGGCGCGGGCCCGTGCGGCCGGCCAACCGCCATCACGCGTGACCGGCTAGCCGCAATCCCGCGTAACCGGTCAGCCGCCATCCCGCCTAACCGGTCAGCCGCCATCCCACGTAACCGGTCAGCCGCATCCCGCGTGACCTTTCAGCCGCCATCCCGCGCGGCCCGTCAGCCGCCGTCCGCATGACTGTAGAGCTCGCGGCACCCTAGCCGCTCAGCTTGCCGCGGCGGCGGCGCGTCGGCGGGCCGGCGGGCGCCGCGCTGGGGCGCGCCGCGGCTTCTCCTCACGCGCCCGGAGCACTCCGGCGAGGAATGCTCCGGTGTAGGACCCGGCGACCTTGGCCACCTGCTCCGGCGTGCCGGTCGCGATCACGCGACCACCCTCCTCCCCGCCCTCCGGCCCAAGGTCGATGATCTGGTCGGCGACCTTGATCACATCTAGGTTGTGCTCGATCACCACCACCGTGTTGCCGGCATCGACCAGGCGCGTCAGCACCTCGAGCAAGCGCTGGATGTCGGCGAAGTGGAGACCGGTGGTCGGCTCGTCGAGGATGTAGATTGTGCGGCCGGTGGCGACCTTGCACAGCTCGGCGGCCAGCTTCACCCGCTGCGCTTCGCCTCCCGACAGCGTCGTGGCGGGCTGGCCCAGCCGCATATAGCCGAGGCCTACGTCGTTCAGCGTCTCTACGCGCCGGCGGATCTTGGGGATGTGCACGAAGAATTCGCGTGCCTCCTCGATCGGCATCTCGAGCACGTCGGCGATCGTCTTGCCCTTGAAGCGGACGTCGAGCGTCTCTCGGTTGTAGCGCTTGCCGTGGCATTGCTCGCACGGTACGTACACATCGGGCAGGAAGTGCATCTCGATCTTGATCTGGCCATCGCCGCGGCACACTTCGCATCGCCCGCCCTTGACGTTGAACGAGAACCGGCCTGGCTTGTAGCCGCGTGCCCGCGCCTCCTGCGTTCTGGAGAACAGATCGCGAATCTGGTCGAACAGCCCGATGTAGGTGGCCGGGTTGGAGCGCGGCGTGCGACCGATGGGGGATTGGTCGACCGAGATGATCTTGTCAAGCTGGTCAAGCCCCCTGATGCGCCGGTGCGTGCCCGCGCGCTGGCGGGTCTTGTGGAGTCGGTTGGCGACCGCCTTGTAGAGCACCTCGTTGACGAGCGTCGACTTCCCGGAACCCGACACCCCGGTCACGCAGCACAGCACGCCGAGCGGGATCGTCACGTTGACGTTCTGCAGGTTGTGCTCGGCGGCGCCCTCGATCGCCACGCGGCCGCGTGGCCTGCGCCGCCGGCGCGGGACCTCGATCCTGCGCGTCCCAGCCAGGAACTGGCCGGTGAGCGACTCGCGGACCCTGGCCACCTGGTCGGCGGTCCCCTGCGCCACCACGTGGCCGCCGTGCTCGCCCGCGGCGGGGCCCATGTCCACCAGATGGTCGGCCGAGCGCATCGTCCCCTCGTCGTGCTCGACGACCAGGACGGTGTTGCCGAGGTCGCGCAGGCGCTCGAGCGTGGCGATCAGCTTGGTGTTATCGCGCTGGTGCAGCCCGATCGATGGCTCGTCGAGGATGTAGAGCACGCCCACCAGCGAAGAGCCGATCTGCGTGGCCAGGCGAATCCGCTGCGCCTCGCCGCCCGACAGGGTGGCGGCCGCGCGGTCCATCGACAGATAGCCCACGCCCACGTTGTCCAGGAAGCGCAGGCGCTCTTGAATCTCGCGCAACACCAGCCGGGAGATCCGCTGATCGTGCTCTGAGAGCTCGAGCGTGTCGACCCACGCGAGCGCCCGCCGCGCCGATAGGCCGGTGAACTCGTGGATGGGGGTGCCGTTGATCAGCACCGCCCGCGACTCGGGTCGCAACCGCGCGCCCTTGCAGTCCGGGCACGGGCGCAGCGTCATGTACTCCTCGATCTTCTCGCGGGCCAGCTCTGACTCGGTCTCCCGGTAGCGCCGCTCGAGGTTGGGCATGATCCCGTCGAACGTGGTGGCGTAGGAGCGCCGCCGGCCGAA
>JAFAZZ010000002.1 GCA_019239375.1 Solirubrobacterales bacterium
CGACCCACACGTGCCGCGAGCTCTTGAGCGTGTCGATTCGGACGAACGGGTCGCGCGGATGGACGAACACCTCTTCGTCCTCCTCGTACCAGTGGTCGATCGCGTCCCAGGCGACGGTCACATATCCCGCGAGGTCCGGATCGCCGAACCCCCGCATCGCGTCGCCTGAGGGCAGGCTCACATCCGCGACGGGAAAAGCGTAGATCGGGGTCATCTTGCCCGGCTCCCACACCAGCAGCGCCCGGCGGCTGCTGACGGCCGTGTCACCCCCCCGTGTGCCCCGGATCCAGCGTGCCGTCGGGTAGTAAGTCAGCTCGTCAAAAGGAGGATTGGGGTGTAGTGCGGCCATGGCCGAGCTCCGTTTCGTTGTTCGCGGGGAATCACACTTACCGTACCATGTTTGGACTAAATAGTCCAACGGTGTATACTGCCGCTCACGATGAGCGGCAATCTCGGCGACATCCTGGTCACGCCGCGGCTGCGACTGCTTGCCGCCACCCCCGCGATGATCGATGCCGAGCTCGAGGGTCCGGGCCGCCTAGAACTCATCCTCGAGGCAGTCATCCCGCCCGACTGGCCGCCCGAGCACCACGATCGCGAGACTCTCGAGTTCTGGCGGGAGCGGCTGGCCGAGCCCGCCGCGGCCGGGTGGTGGCTGCACTACGCGGTGTTGACCGAATCCGAGCCTGACACGCTCGTCGGGTCTGTCGGCTACAAGGGACCGCCGGAGGATGGCGTGGTCGAGATCGGCTATTCGGTCGTGCCCTCGTGGCAGCGCCGTGGCCTGGCCACCGAGGCGACTGGCGCGTTGATCGAGGAGGCGTGGGCGCGGGGGGCCAACGTGGTCGTCGCCCACACCCTCGAGCACCTGACACCGTCGATCGCCGTGCTCCGCAAGCTCGGGTTCGAACCCATCGAGTCGAGTCAACGGAACGAGCTCGAGTTCACGCTGCGCCGCGGCTAAACGAGTTCGCCCAGCACCGCCAGCACCTCTTCCGGCTCCGCCCGCTCGGTCCAGGCGCCTCGCACGTGGGCGTACCGGACGAGGCCGGCTGCGTCGATCACGAACGTCGCCGCCGCCGGCAGGGCCCAGCCCGTCTGGCCATTGTGGGCGCCCACGTCGTTTCCTGCCGCCTCGAGAAGGCTGCGGGTCTGATCGTCCACGGCGTAGGCCAGGCCGTAGCGATCGATCACGACCGCCCCGCGATCCGAGAGGACGGGGAAGCCGAGCTCGTTCTTCTCAGCCATCGACAGTGAGCGATCCGGCGTCTGTGGCGAGATCGCGACCAGCCGGGCGCCGCGCTCTTCGAATCGACTCAGCGAGGCCTGGAACGTGCGCAGCTGGAGGTTGCAGTACGGGCACCAGGCGCCTCGGTAGAAGATTAGGACGACTGGGCCCGAGAGCAGCAGCTTCGACAGGCGCACATCGTCGCCCTTGTGGTCGGGCAGACTGAAGTCCGGGGCCGGTTCGCCGACGTGCGGCGCGCGCGCGGCGAAGTCGACGGCGTCGAGCCGACTCGCCGCTCTGCTCAGGCCGTCCAGCAGCTCGGGCGGCGCCTGCGTGGCAATTGTCTGGTTCAGGTAGTCGCGGTGCTCTGCGTATGTGCTCATTAAAGGGCTCCTTGGCTGATAGAGGCCGGGGCCGGGCGCGCCGGCGCGCCCGGCCCACGGAGTGCTATGCGGATGAGCGGTTACGAGACCGCGACGCCGGCCGGGGTCGCGCCGGCGGGCAGCGCCACCGAGCCCTGCTCGCTCAGCTGGCCTCCGTCGACGGCGAACACGCCAACCGTGCCGACACGGCTCTCGTCGACGTACAGCGAGCGGCCGTCGCGGCTCAGGCGCGCGTCGACCGCCCCGATGCCGGCCTGTGAGCTGACGGGTGTCGAGCCCAGCAGCGTCAGCGCGCCGTTACCGGCGATCGAGTAGCGCGAGATGCTTCCGGACCCGGTGTTCACGGTGAACAGGAACTCGCCGTCATGGCTGATCTCAACCCAGCACGGCGCGGTCTGCTCGTCCGCAAAGGGCGAGGCTCCGATCGTCGACAGGGCCCCGTCGGCCGCGACGCTGAACGCCGAGACGGTGCCATTGCTGGCGCCGGCATGGGCGTTCGAGACGAACAGCTGGCTCGGATCGGTCGGCCGGAATTCGCTACCGAACGGACCTGCGGCCTGAGCGTTCAACGGCGAGTCCGGGGCGGCGGTGAGCCGGCCGTCGGAGCCCACGCTGAAGCTGTCGATCTGTGAGGTGCCGACTCTCGTTCCCACCAGGTGCGTGCCGGTTGAGTTGAACAGCACGTCGCCGGGCTGGCGTTATCGGGCAGCGGCACGGTCGAGCCGGCGAGGGGGCGCAGACGGCCGCCGTCGCTCAGCCGGAACCCGGTGTAGTTCGTACCGCCGGCTCCGGCGTTGGCCACATACACGATGCCGTGGTGCTCGGCCACGCTGACTGGCTGCACCCCGCCGGACGAGACGAGTCCGTCCCGGACGAGCTCGAGCGCCCCGTCGTGCTCGATGCGCAGGGTAGCGATCTGGTTGCTGCCGGCGTCGACCGCCAGTACGTACCGGCCGTCGCTTGTGACCTGGATCGCGCCCTGCGACGCAAGCCCGCTGCCGCTACCCGCGCCACCGGCGCTGAACGGGGAGCCGGCCACAGGGGTCAACCGGCCGTCGCCCTGGCGAGCGAAAGCGGCCACGGTGTTCGTGCCGGCGGTGTTGTCGTTCACGTACACGTAGCCGCCGTGGCTCTCGTGGGCGGCGGCCACCGCAGGTGTGGCCACCGCTCCCACGAGCGTCAGAAGCCCGGCCAGCATGGTTCGCGGCCACCGTCTGGGCAGGTGATGCATTGTGGGTCTCCTTAATGAGGATCGGGGTTTCGTGGACCCGGCTCAGCTTGGCCGCATGCCACAGTGGACTATTCAGTCCATCCGATTCCAGCATCCTGACTCAAAACTTTCAAGACCCCAAGGGCCGGTGACACCAAATGGTTAGAACCCTTACGACGCTGTGAACGGTTCCGAGGGTCTCGTAGCGCGAGCGCGCCAGGCTGGCGAGACACGCCAGTACTCAGGAGGTTTTCTCCACCAGGCTCCTCGGTGCGGTCGCGGCCACTCGCCGCCTAAGGCTCGAAGCGGTACCCCGCCCCCCACGCCGTCATGATGTGGCGCGGGTTGGCGGGATCCTCCTCGATCTTGGCGCGCAGCCGGCGGATATGGACGGTCACCGTCGAGTTGTCCGTGTAGAACGAATAGCGCCAGATCTCTCGCATCAAGTCGTCGCGGCTGAACACCTGACCGGGATGACGAGCCAGGAAGAGCAGCAGGTCGAATTCGCGCTGGGTCAGCCGCACCTCGACGCCGCGCGCGTGCACGCGTCGCGCGGCCGGATCGAGCTCGAGATCGCCCGAGACGAGCGGTGCTTCTGGTGTGGCTGCGTGATTCATCCGTCGCATCACGGCGTCGACCCGCGCGACGAGCTCGGCCGGTGAGAACGGCTTGGCCATGTAGTCGTCCGCGCCCAGCCTTAGCCCGAGGATCCGATCGGACTCCGCAGCCCGCCCGCTGACCATAATCACGGCAGGGCGGTCGCCGTCGGCCGCGCGCAGCCGCCGCATCACCTCGAGTCCATCCAGCCGCGGGAGCTTGGCATCAAGGACCACGAGGTCGGGTGTGCTCGCGGCGGCCGCCTGGACGGCCACCGCGCCGTCGGACGCGATCTTCGTGGCGTACCCGGCTCGCTCGAGGTATCGAGACACCACCTCGGCGATGGTCGGCTCGTCGTCCACCACGAGCACCGAACCCCGGCGCCCCGCGGCCGGCGCGTCCAGCGCGGCAGTCATGGTCTGCATCGTGTCCTCCCTTGTCCCTCGACGGCTTGGACCAAATAGTCCATCGCGAGCAGCCTACGCGACACCGGTTGGACTGTCAAGTCCAGTTTTGCTACGATTGGCGCAATGGGTTCGATTCCCGCCACCAAGCAGGGCCGCGCCACTCGGGAGCGGATCGTGCGTACGGCCGCCGAGCTGATCGCTGAGCGCGGTGCCGCGGCCACGAGCCTCGACGACGTGCTCGCCGCCACGGGCGCCAGCAAAAGCCAGCTCTACCACTACTTCGACGACAAGCACGGGCTGGTCGAGGCCGTCGTCGACTATCAGTGCGCGACCGTGCTCGGGCTGCAGGCCCATGCGCTTGGGTCCGTGCGCAGCTGGGAGGACCTCGAGCGCTGGGCCGAGGTCATGGTGGCGATCGTCGAGGATCACGACGCTCGCGGCGGATGCCCGATTGGGACTCTGGCCGCCGCGCTCTCCGATACCGACGAGCGGTTGCGCAGTAGCCTGAGCGAGGCCTTCCAGGCCTGGAGCGACGCGATCCGCGGCGCCTTGGTGCGGCTACAGGAGAATGGATTGATCGGCGCCGGCGCCGACCTCGACTCGTTGACCACATTCACGCTCTCGACGATCCAGGGCGGCCTGCTCCTCGCAAAGACCTCGCGCGACGCCGGTCAGCTTCGCTCCGCGCTCGACGGTGCGATCGCCCAGCTGCGGGCCAACGCGCCCGCCCGAGCCGGGCACCGGACCTCCGCGACCCGTCGCTCCCGGCGCTGAGCACCCGCCTGAAGACAGCGTGCTGGTGGACCCCGATCACGCCGATGATGACGAAGAAGCTTACGCACAGGTAACTTGAGCCGGAACGATAATCGAGCGATCGTTCAAAAACTATTACCGCAGAGTTACGGCGCGGCCACGGACAGCCGGGCGATCAGGCGGGGCTGTGCGTGAAGCGCAGGGTCCGCTGCGCCGCCTTCTCGACGGCGATTACAAAGCACACCCGGTCAGGGCCACGGCTGGGAAACGGGGCGCCGGTGTACTTGAAGGAGATCGGATCCATTTGGCGGCATCCCTCATCCGGCCGGACCTCCACCACCCGTCCCTGGATCGCGGCCATCCGGTAGGGGTTCTCCAGATCGGTGACCGACATGGCCACGCGCGGATCACGCCGCATGTCCTTGGCCTTCCAGATCGCGTCGGACGTGCAGATCAGGATGTGCTCGCCCTCGAGTCCGACCCACACAACCCAGTTGCGGGGCGACCCGTCGGCGCGCAGCGTTGAGAGGTGAACGTAGTTCGGCGCCTCGAGCAGCTCGCGAACGTCGGGCGGTATCGAGATGGACAACTCATGCCTCCTCGGGTCGGTCCAGATCGGCGAAGGCCGTGTCGACGATTGTTTCGAGCACCTTGCGTCCCGGATTGGTCTTCCCCACTACCATCAGCCCCATTCCGGTGGCCATCAGCTGGGTGGCCTTGGCCCGCGGACTCACGTCCGCGGGGATCTCGCCGCGTCGCTTGGCGTTGCGAAGCGCCCGCTCCGCGTGTCGCTCGAGCCGGCTCATGTGGGCCCGCACTGCCTCCCGGACCTCCGAGTCGACGGCGGCAAGCTCCATCGCCGAGTTCACCATCAGGCATCCGATCCGT
Source organism: Solirubrobacterales bacterium (assembly GCA_019239375.1). GTDB lineage: Bacteria > Actinomycetota > Thermoleophilia > Solirubrobacterales > Solirubrobacteraceae > Palsa-465. Next base: position 5,467 of record JAFAZZ010000002.1, read on the forward strand.
CCCTCCGGCAGGGTTAGATCTTCGACCAGGCCGTCGAAGTACGCGCGCAGCTTGGGCAGGCCGGCACCCGTCCGCTCCAGGGCGCCGAGCTTTTCGGGGACGACGAGCTTCGAGTAGCGGGCCAGCGTCTCGAGAAACAAGCCGTGCTTTCCGCCCGGGAACGCGTTGTAAAGGCTTCCGGGGCGAACCCCGGTGAGCTTCACGAGGTCATCGACGGACGTCTCGTGGTAGCCACGCTCCCAGAAGGCGTGCATCGATTGGTCGAGGACCTCCTCGGGATCGAATTTCCGCGGTCTGGCCATGTCCGGTCACGGTACCGTAACGGTCCCTCAAGAACATGAACCGATCCTGAACCAAGCGCCCCGCGCGGTGCGGTCACGGCCCCGCGCCGTAGGCCGCCGCGGCGCCGAGGCTGGGAATCGATCACGCGATCCCTATACGAGGCCTGGGCCACGGCAGCCTGAGAATCGGGTGGTCAGACGGCTTCCTCGGCCAGCCCGCCGACGTGCGGCCCACGGTCGTGACGCGACCGCTCCTGGCTGGGGGCCTCGAGCGCGATCCGCGGAAGCCGGCGCTCGAGCACACGCGGCAGCTTCCAGGTGCGCTCGCCGAACAGCGTCAGCACGGCCGGGAGCAGCAGGCTCCGCACCACGAACGCGTCAAGGAACACCGCGCTGGCCAGGCCGAGGCCGAACATCTTGACGATCCGGTCCTCGCCGAGCACGAACGAGGTGAACACGCACACCATGATCGTCGCCGCCGCGGTGACGACCCGGCCGGTCGAGCCCAAGCCATCGATCAGCGCCGCGGTCGGGTCCCGGCGCCGCATCCACGCCTCATGGATCCGCGAGACGAGGAACACCTCATAGTCCATCGAGAGCCCGAACACGATGGCGAACAGGATCACGGGGATGAACGATTCGATCGGACCGGGCGTGACGCCGAACAGGCTGCCGAGCCAGCCCTTCTGGAACACGGCGACGGTCACTCCGAGCGACGCCCCGACCGACAGCAGGTTCATCACCGCCGCCTGCACGGGAATGACCAGCGAGCGGAACACCACGACGAGCAGCAGCGCCGCGAGCACGATCACCGCGGCGATGAACAGCGTAAGCTTGCTGCCGAGGACGTGGGCGAAGTCGATCCCGACGGCGGTGGACCCACCGACGAAGATCCGCGCCCCGGTGGAGTGCGCCACCGCCGGCAACCGCCCATCACGCAGCCGGTTGACCAGATCGGTGGTCGCCTGCGACTCAGGTGAGCTCGCCGGAAACGCCTGGTATACGACGGTCGTCCTCGACGGGCTGAGCACGGGCGCCGAGACCGCCGCCACGCCGGGCGTGGCGCGCAGCGCTGCCGCGACCGCGCCGGACGCCGCGGCCCCATCGGCCCGCGGCAACTGAGCCACCACCTGCAGCGGGCCGTTGAACCCCTTGCCAAAGCCTTGGGCGAGGAGGTCGTAGGCCCGGCGGCTGGTGTGCGACGTCGGGTCGTTGCCCGCGTCGCTCTGCCCGAGCCTGAGCGTCGCGGCCGGAACGCACAGGACGAGCATGATCGCGAGACCCGCGGACAGCGCCTGCCATGGACTGCGGGCAACCAGCGCGGCCCACCGAGGCCAGAACGGCGCCCGCCGGCGGACGGACCGCCGCCCGGCGTGCTGCCCGATTCGCTCGCCGAAGCGCGAGAGAAGCGCGGGCATCACCGTCAGCGCCGCTATCAGGACCAGCGCCACGGTGGCCGCGACGGCGAGCGCCGCCGCGTCGAGCAGCGTGACCCCGATCGTGAGCAATCCAAGCAGCGCGATGATCACGGTGCTCCCGGCGAACAGCACCGCTCGCCCGGCCGTGTCCATCGCGACCGTGATCGACTGCTCCACATCGTGCGTCTGCGCGTAGCTCTCCCGGAAGCGGGTAACGATGAACAGCGCGTAGTCGATGCCAACACCGAGGCCGAGGAGCGCCGCCAGCTGGGTGGAGAAGTCTGGGGTGTTGAGCACGTGCGAGCCGAGGCCGATCAGCCCGAGCCCTGTTCCCAGCCCGAGCAACGCGGTGATGATCGGCAGGCCCGCGGCGAGCGCTGAGCCGAACGTGATCAGCAGCACGACGATCGCCGCCACGAGCCCGATCGCGGTGGCCGCGCCTAGCGATGGGGGCGTCGCCTGCTCGATGCCACGTCCACCGAGCTCGATCTGGAGCGCCCGCGATTGCCCCGCCCGGGCGACGCTGATCACCTTCTTGACCGCATCCTTGGGCACCAGGTCGGCTCGCTCGTCGAAGGCGACGGTTGCGAACCCGGTCTGGCCATCGGAGGAGATGGCATGGGCGCCGGCTGAGCTGAACGGGCTGACCACGCCGGTCACGTGGGGCAGGTGTGCCACCGAGGCGAGCACCCTTCCAATCTGGGCCCGCAGGGCCGGATCGACGAGCCGGCCACCGCGGGCGTGCAGGACGATCTGGTCGATATCGCCCGCCTGTGCGGGGAACTCACCGGTCAACAGGTCCGCGGCCCGCTGGGAGTCGGTACCGGACAGCGACACGTTATTCACAAAGTGGTTCTTGGCCGCGTTGGCCGCGCCCATCGACGCGATCAGCACCGCCGCCCACCCGATCAGCACCAGCTTGCGATGGCCCCGGACCCAAGTGGACAGCCGCACTATCGCGCCCGCCCGCTCGCTCCGGGCGCCCGGTGACTCAGCCATGGTTGCGGCTCCCCTTGCTCACAGCGGCCACAGACGACCGCTCGGAGTCGATCCCCGCCTGACGCTCGCTGATCGTCCAGATCACGCCGGCAAGCGACTCATCGACCGCAGCTCCCTTGAGCTTCAAGTGCTTGCGGCGCATGTAGAGGCCTCCGTTGCCTGCGTTCAACTCTGGCGTTGTGGCGGCCCAGACGATTCCCTCGGCCGCCTCATCGGCAGGCCTGAAGATTGGCGTGTGCTTCATCACGTTCGTCACCACGCCCATGACGCCGCGGGGGCCGCCGCCCCCGAAGTTCGTTCTCGCCGGACCGGGGCTGACGGCGACGGCCGTCACGCCCGAGTCCTTGATCCGCCGGGCCAGCTCACGCGTGAACAGCACGTTGCCGAGCTTCGAGGCCCGGTAGGCGCCGAAGTAGCTGTACTTGCGCTCGCCCTGGAGGTTCTCGGGGTCGAGCTTCTTGCTGTAGATCTCCGAGGCGACCGTGACAACTCGCCCGGCCGGCGCGGCGACCACGAGCGGCAGCAGCAGCTCGGTGAGCAGGAACGGCGCGATGTGGTTGGTCGCCCAGGTGAGCTCGATCCCATCGGCCGATTGCTCGCGCTGGTTGAAGGCGCTGCCCGCGTTGTTGATGAGGATGTCAACGCGGTCATAGCGGCCGCGGACCTCGTCCGTCACGCTGCGCACATCGGCCTGCACGGATAGGTCGGCGAGCATCAGCACGGGCGGCCTTCCGGTGGCGACATGCGCGACCTGCGAGCGCGCCTCCTCGCCGCGGGCGCGATTGCGGCAGATCATGACCACCTCGGCCCCGCGGCTCGCGAGCTGCTTGGCCGTCTCGAGCCCCAGGCCGCCGCTGGCACCGGTCACGACCACGACCTTGTTCCGAACCGATCCGGCGGACGACGCCTGACGGTCTTGCGCTGAAGATGAAACGCTCATCGCAATTCCCTTCTCTAGATTCGTAACAGTAATGTAGCGTTTCGTGTATGCTACGTAATGTACGTTGCTACTGTCAACTGCTGTAAGCGATCGTTAATCGAGAGGAGAAGCTCATGGCTGCATACCGACGGCAGTCCACAGTTCGGGCCAGGAGCGATCAAGCCATCGCCGATCAGGTGATGGCTTGGCCGGGCGTGACCATTCACGACCACCGGTTCGGCGGCGTGGAGTTCCGGCTCGGCAACCGCCAGCTCGGGCACCTGCACGGCGACCGCATCGCCGACGTCCCCCTGCGGCGCTCGCTTCGCGACGAGCTGGTCGCGGCCGGGCGCGCACGAGTCCACCGGTGGCGGCCGGACTCGGGCTGGGTGACCGTCGACATCAACTCCGACGACGGGCGCGACGAAGCCGTGCGCCTGCTCCGCGTCGGATACGAGAATGCGGTCAGCGCTCGCCGGCGCCGCGACCGCTGAGTGGCCCGCCCGCGCTGCGCTCTGCCGCGGCCAGGCGCGCCTCGCGCTCGCGGTACTCGGCCACGGTCCGCATGGTCTTGTTGGTGCCGCTCGCGCGGTTGAGGGCCGGGCCGAGACCGGGGAAGCGGTCCATGATCGCGCGCAGCAGCCTTCCTGGTCCCGGGAGCACCGCCAGCTCGCGCTTGTCCCGCCGGATCGCCCGGGCGGTCTGCCTGCCGATCTTGGCCGGCGCGACCAGACCCACCGGCGGGAGCTTGATCCCCACCTCCTCGGCGGTGCGCGCGCCGACGCCCGCCTCCCCCACGGGTCCGAGGATGATCGTCGATGCGCTCACGCCACGGCTGCGGTAATCGGCGCGCAGCACGCGCGTGAAGGCGATCAGGCCGTCCTTGGCGGCAGCGTATGCCTCGGTGTAGGGGAACGACACCCGGCCGGCCATCGAGGACACGTTCACCACGTGGCCGCGACCGCGCTCCAGCATCCCGGCAAGCACCAGTCTCGTCAGCAGCACTGCGCTCGTCAGGTTGAGCTCGAGTAGGCCCTGAACCTCGTCCTCGGTGAGGTTGTGGAACTCGCGCTGGAGGTCGCCGCCGGCGTTGTTTACGAGCACGTCCACCGGGCCGAGCCGTCGCTCGACGACCTCGATCAGCTCGCGCCGGGCTTGGGCCGAGGTGATGTCGGCCGGCACCGCGATCACCTCGGCGCCGGCGTCGGCAAGCCGCCGGGCGTTCACTGCGAGCTCCGGCTCGCTGCGGGCGACCAGCGCCACTCGGGCACCCTGGCCGGCGAGTGCGTCTGCGATGTACGGGCCGATGCCGCGCGATCCGCCGGTGACGATCGCGGTGGCGCCGCCTAGGTCGAGCTTGGTCATTTCATCTCCTCGGAATCGGAACTTGTCTACGCCGCTACACCTTGTAGCGCTACAGATCGTAGCGTTGCGAGACACCTCGATTCGGGATGTAGACTGATCGTTCATGGAATCGACAGGGATGCCGGAGCGGCGCCAGCCGGGCGCGCGGATGGACCCGGAAGCCGACCGGTTGATCCTCGAGACGGCGCATCGCCTGCTCCGGGAGCAGGGCTATGACCGGTTGACCATCCACGCCGTGGCGCGGGAGGCGGGCGTGGCGCGCACCACGGTGTACCGGCGATACCGCGACAAGGCGGACCTCGTGAGCGCTGCGATCCAGACGCTCCGCCGCCCCGTCAAGCACTCGGCAAGCGGCGAGGCCCGCACCGACCTGATCGCGCACTTGGACAGCGTGCGCCGCAACTACGGCATGTCGCTGGCCGGCACGCTGCTGATGGAGGAGCCCTACAACCCCAGGCTGTTGCAGCTATTCCGGGCGCGCATGGTCATTCCCCAGCGCGAGATGGTCGCCCAGACAATCCAGGACGGGATCGAGTGGGGACAGATCCGCGCCGGCATTGATATCGAACGCGTGCTCGACCTGCTCCTCGGCGCTCTCTTCGCTGCCGTGTTCGCCGGCGGACGACCTGGACCCGACTGGCCCGAGGCGATCGTCGACTCGCTGTGGCCGGCGCTGGCGACGGGCGACGCCAAGAGCCGCTGACCGTTCAGCGGTCCTTTGATGTCGCCCGCGGTCAACGAGCCAACTCCGGCAGGTTGCGGATCTCCTCGAGCTGGCGGGCCATGGCGTCTACGACAAACGTCTCGTCCAGCGGATGAAGGCGATCCCGCTTGCCCAGCTCCCGGATGTGCCGGCGGCGATCCAGGTTCCACCACCACTCGAACGCTGCGCGAAGCAGTCTCCGCCGCGGAGCCAACGTGGTGTGCCGGCGGGCGTGTACGGGCGTGGTGTCCATCTCACGTCCCTAGCACACCCCGGAGTAGGGCGCCGGCACCGGTGTCGGCTCCACCACCTGCTCGCGCCGGCGACGACGCCGGCGGCCCCAGCCGATGAACCGCCACGCGGCGTACGGCGGAGCGGCGATGATCGCCCCGGCGAGCCCGAGGGCGATGAGCGGCAGCGCAAGCACGGCGCCGACCAAGACGGTCAGGGCGAGGAACGGAAACACTCCGGGGATCAGGCCCACCCACGCGAGCGCCACGCTGGTGCCCGCGCCGGTGTGCATGAAGTGGTCGGATATCTCTGTCTTGCGGTCCATCTCAGCTCACCGCCGAGCGCGAGAACACGCGGATCGAAATCACCGTGAGGGCCAAGGCCCACACCGCGACCACGGCAAGGCTGAGCCACGCCTCGCTGGTGACGCTGTGCGCGCCCCAGATGTCGTGCAGGCCTCTGCCGCT
>JAFAZZ010000100.1 GCA_019239375.1 Solirubrobacterales bacterium
CACCGCGCGGCCTGAGGCGCGCGCCCGAACCTACAATCGTCGGGCCGTGGACCCGTTCACCGTGACGGAGACGATCTCGAGGCCTCGCGAGGAGGTTTTCGAGTACCTCGCCGACATTGCCAACCACGCGGAGTTCACCGACCACTACCTGGTCGACTGGCGGCTGACCCGCGAGGACTCCTATGGAGCCGGCGCCGGCGCGCGGTTTCGCATGAAGGCTCCGCTGAGCCGCTTCGCGTGGGCAGACATGACCTTCGCCGAGGTGCAGCCGCCCTACCGGATTGTCGAGCGTGGAAGGGGCGGCAAGTACAACCGGATTCGGATGCTCGGCAGCTACACCCTGTCGCCAGGCGCGAGCGGCACGACGCGCGTCGAGTACATGCTCGAAACGGTGCCGGTGATGCCGTCAGACCGCCTGCTCGAGGCGCTCGGCGGCAGCGCCTGGAGGCGCCGCAAGACGCGCAGGGCGATGCGCCGGCTGCGCACGATCCTCGAGGAGGGTCGCGATCGGGGGCGCCGGGCTACCATCGGCGGCCGCTAACCCGCTGGCAACGAAGCGGTCATTACACTCCGCGTCCGTGAGCGGCCGCCTTCTGTGGATTACTGCCTGCGTCTTCGGCTTGGCCGTTGGCCTGGGCGCGTGCGGCGAGGCCTCCCAGCCGACCAGCGTTCTCAACAACGGCGTGTACGTCACCTCCGGGCCGATTACCTATCAGCTGCAGGTCTCGCGAGAGCTCAACCCGTACCTGACCGAGGATGCGCAGTACGTGTCCGGGCTGCCAACCGGCGCCGGCGCGCTGGGGGCCAACCAGCTTTGGTACGGGGTGTTCCTGTGGGCCAAGAACCAGACCAAGCACTCCGAGCTGACCGCGCACAGCTTCGACATCGTCGACTCCGGCAACCACCACTACTACCCGCTCCAGCTGAACGCGGGGCTGAACGGCTATGCCTGGACGCCGCAGTTGTTGCCGCCGGCGGGCCAGGAGCCAAAGCTCAACACGACGGCCAGCTTCGGCCCCACGCAGGGCGGTCTCCTGCTGTTCAAGCTGCCCACGGCGGTCTATTCGAACCGACCACTGACGCTCGAGATTTTCCCGCCCGGCGGGGGCAAGCAGGGGGACATCTCGCTCGATCTCTGACCGCGGAGGGCTCGGGCCCGGTCGAGTGAGCCGAGCGGCGACGCGTCGCGGTTCAGTGCGGAGCCTGCAGCCCGGCGACCAGCACCTGTTGGATGGCCGGGGCGGCGGTCGCGCCGCCGGCTCCCTGGTTGGGGAACAGGGCGCCGGCCACGATCCGCGGCGCGCCCACCGGCGCGTAGCCGACGAACCAGGCGTCGGTCTCCTGGTTGGCGGTGCTCGAGCCGGTGTTTCCGAGCTCGGCCGTGCCGGTCTTGCCCGCCACCGTCACGCCGGGGATCGCGGCGGCGGTCCCGGTGCCGAACCGCACCACGGCGATCATCATCTGCTGGAGCTGAGCGGCCACACGCGGGCTGCTAACGCGGACAAACCGCGGCGGCTGGTGGGCCTGGAGCGTCGGGATGGGCCGGCGGCCGCCCATCGCGATGGTCGCCGCCACGTCGGTCATCTCGAGCACCGTGGCCTGGACCCGGCCCTGGCCGATCGCGGATGAGCCGACGGCGAGCGCGTCACCGATCGAGCTCGCCGACGGGATCGTGGGCTCTCCGGCGCCGGCGATCGCGGGGCGCTGGTCGAAGCCGTATCGCTCGGCCATGTCGACCAGCCGCCCGGCTCCTAATTTGGCGCCGAGGGGGGCGAACACGGAGTTGCACGAGACCGCGAACGCGTTCAGGAAGGTGCCGCCGCACGCCTCGCCGCCCGCGTTGTGAAGGGTGTAGCCCTCGATCGTCGCGCTGGTGGCGATCGGGAACGTGTCGGACAGCTTCACGATGCCGGCCTCGAGCGCGGCGGTGGCGGTGATGATCTTCATCGTCGAGCCGGGGGGCTGGAGGGCCGAGAAGGCGACGCCGGCCAGCGCCAGCAGCGCCCCCGTGCGCGGGTCCATGACCGCGATGCCCCCATAGCGCCCGGCCAACGCCGCGACCGAGGCGCGCTCGAGCCCCGGCTCGATGGTGGTGGTCACGTCGTGTCCGGGCTTGGGAGGCTTCTCGGCCAGCACGCGGCGTCCGGCAAACAGAGCGCCGCCGGGCGCTCCGGCCAGCGCGGGCTGGAAGACGCGCTCGAGGCCGTCCATTCCCACCTTGGCGTCCCGCGGATAACCCTGAGCGGCGTAGAGGGCGGCCTGGTCGGGTGGGATCGGCCCCAGGACGCCGACGATCTGCAGCGCGACGTCCGGGATCGGGGAGGAGCGGCCGGCACCCTGCGCCAGCGGCGTGCCGTCGGCGGCGAACAGGGTGCCGCGGGCACCGAGCTCGGTCCGTCGGCCGAGCCGCTCGCGGCCACGCAGCCCCGGGAACAGGAGCGACGGAACGAAGTGGACGGTGGCGCTCGAGCCGCTGCCGGTGACGGGGACGTAGACGGTCTCGTACAGGGTGCCGAACAGCCTCGTCGTCACGACCATGTTCACCGGGATCGCGCCCGCGGTCTGGCGGCCCAGGCGGCCGGCCCGCAGCGCCGTGACGGTAGCGATCCCAGCGTCGCGCCGGTAGGCGGCGGCGAACCGAGGCTCGCTCGCGTGCGCCCGCGAGGCCGGGTCGAGGAGCGAGTACATCCGGCCATAGTCGCCGGCGGCCCAGGCGTGCACGTAGCTAGTGACCAGCTTGCGCTCGGCGTCGCCGGACGACCCGCGGATGACGAGCACGATCCCGGCCACGACGGCCGCGAGCCCCACGAGCGGGATGAGAAAACGGAAGCCCCGTTTGGAGCGCCGGCGCCGGGGAGGACGCCGCGTGCCCGCTTCCATCAGAACCCCTCGTTCCACCGTAGCTGAAACGGTAGAAGAACGCCCGCCCTAATCTCCCGTCGATGACGAAAGTCGACTGGCTGATCGTGGCTTTCACTGTGCTCCTTGCCATGTACGGGTACGCCCAGGGCTTCATCGTCGGCGTCCTCTCGCTGGTCGGCTTCGCGCTCGGCGCCGTCATCGGCACGCGCGTAGCCCCGCTGATCCTGCCGGACGGGTCGCACTCGCAGTACGCGGCGCTGTTCGGCCTGCTCGGGGCGCTGCTTGCGGGCGCGGTACTGGCCAGCGGCTTCGAAGGGATCGGGGCGCGCGCCCGGATGTTGTTGCGGCTGCCCGGGCTGCGCACGGCGGACGGACTGCTCGGGGCGGCGCTGACCGCATCGGTGGCGCTCGGGATCGCCTGGATCGTGGGCGCGGTCGCGCTCCAGTCATCCGGCTCCCCCACACTCCAGCGCGACATCCAGCGCTCGGCGATCCTGCAGGGCTTGAACGAGCTGCTGCCCCCCTCGGGCCCCATCCTGCACGCGCTGGCGCGCGTCGACCCACTGCCGTCCGTGCGCGGTCCGGCGGCCAACGTCCCCCCGCCGCCGCGCGGGATCGTCGCCACCCCGCGGGTCAGGGGCACGAAGGAGAGCGTGGTCAAGGTGCTGGGCACGGCGTGCGGGCTGGGGATCGAGGGGAGCGGCTGGGTGGCGGCGCCGGGGATCGTGGTCACGAACGCCCACGTGGTGGCCGGCGAGTCGGACACCACCGTCCAGCTGGGCGGCAACCCGCCGGGACTGGACGCCGACGTGATCGACTTCGACCCGCACGATGACGTCGCGATCCTGCGCGTAAAGGGACTGCAGAGGCCGGTCCTGCGGCTGGCCGCCGATCCCCAGCCGGGCACGTCGGCGGCCATCCTCGGCTACCCGCTCGACGGCGAGTTCGACCTCGAGCCGGGCCGGATCGGCCACACCGAGACCGTGAGGACCGAGGACGCCTACGGAAACGGCCCGGTGCTGCGGAGCATCACGGCGCTGCGCGGCTGGGTGCGCCCCGGGAATTCGGGCGGCCCGATGGTGGATCGGGCCGGGGAGGTGGTAGCGACGGTGTTCGCCGCGATCACCGGGTCGCCGAGCGGCCAGGGCGGGTTCGCGGTGCCAAACGCGCTGGTGCGAAAGGAGCTCACGGCGTCGATGCGCCGAGTCCACTCGGTGGCGACCGGGCAGTGCGCGGGCTAGGGACGCGGCCCCGGGAAGGGCACGCGCGCCCCAACGGCCCTGTGAGGCGGGCGGTGGTCTGCACACCGCCCGCCCCTAGGTGCTTGCCCCCGGGGCCCCTTAGTGTTACGGCCCCCCGACGTCCTCGGCCATTTGACTCACCGTCCGCGGCCCCAGCGCCCCCAGGAGCTGAGGATGATGGTGAGCGAGGTGTCGCTGAGCCGCTGAGAAGAGCTCGCGCTCGTCGTCGCCTGCGAGTCGCGCCCCGCATTCGCAGTAGGCGATTCGTCTGTGCCCTCCGTTGGCGGCGGTCGTGAGGCCGTCGTTGCTGCGGCCCTGCGTCACCGTTGCGCCCCGCCGAGTCGATCGTTTCGTCTCACCTGGGTATCCACTGCGGCGGACGATGCATCTTTGACGTTGTCGATACGTTTCCAGAACGTTGCAACAGGCAGGGCGCGCTTGTCATGACCCGTATTCAGCTCTGTGGAAGGTTGTCGGTAGAGATCGACGGCGTGCAACTGGCGGAGCGGCTGCGGGGCAGACAGGTGCCTTTGCTGCTCGCCTACCTGGTGCTCAACCGCGACCGGCACGTGGGCCGCGACGAGTTGATCGGGGCTCTGTGGCCGAACCGCGCGCCGGTGTCGCAGGACGCCGCCCTGCGCACGCTACTCTCCCGGCTGCGCTCGACCCTGGGCCCGACGGCGCTGCCCGGGCGCGAAGAGCTGATCCTGGCTCTGCCCGAGCCGGTGTGGATCGACGTGGAGGCGGCGGCGGCCGAGGTGGCCCGGGCGCTCGAGGCGGTCGAGGACGGGGACCCGCGCCGGGCCTGGGCGCTCGCCCAGGTGCCGCTCAACATCGCCAGCCGCGGCCTGCTCCCCGGCGCCCAGGCCGCGTGGCTCGAGCCGCCACGGCGCGAGCTCGAGGACGTCCAGCTGCTCGCCCTCGAGGTGATCGGCCGCGCCGGCCTACGTATGGGGGGCACGCAGCTCCAGTCGGCCGAGCGCGCCGCGCGCACGCTCATTGAGACTCAGCCCTACCGGGAGTCGGGCTATGTGATCCTGATGGAGGCGCTCGCTTCGCGCGGCAACGTGGCCGAGGCGCTGAGGGTGTTTGACGCGCTGCGGACGCTGCTGCGCGACGAGCTCGGCACGAGCCCCTCACCGGAGGCGATCGCCGCCCACGAGCGATTGCTGCGACCGCAGGGTCGAGCGGCCGGCAACCTCTCGGGCACGAGGTCCGGCGGCGACGCACCGATCCCGTTGCCGGCTGATCTGCGCCAGCGGCCGGCTGGGCCGCTGCTCGGCCGCGAGCGGGAGCTCGCCGAGCTCGAGGAGCTGTGGCGGCTCGCGGGCGCCCAGGAGCGCTCCGGCCGCGTGGTCTTGCTGGCCGGCGACGCCGGCATCGGCAAGAGCACGCTCACGGCGGAGTTCGCCCGGCGCCTGCACCAGGCCGGCGCGATCGTCCTGGCGGGGCGAGCACCGCGCGAGACCGTCGTGGCCTACCAGCCGATCCTCGAGGCCCTCCGCCACTGGGCCCTCAACGCGTCCGTAAGCGATCTGCGCTCGACCGCCCGCGAATACGGCTCCGAGCTCTCCCGCCTGATCCCCGAGCTGCGCCGGCGGGCGCCCGACCTGCCGCCGGCGCCGGACGAGCCCGAGACCGAGCGCTACCGGCTGTTCGAGGCGGTCGTCGGATTGCTCACCGAGGTCTCGCACGCAGCACCGGTGCTGCTCGTCCTCGACGACCTGCAGTGGGCCGACCGTCCGACGCTCCTGCTCCTGCGCCACCTCGCGCGGGCCACCACGCCGGCCCGGGTGCTGATTATCGGTGCCTACCGCGCCAGCGAGCGCCGTGGCGACACTTTCACGGGGGCGATGGCCGAGCTGCTCCGCGACCGGCTGGCCACTCAGCTCGACGTCGGCGGACTGGGCGAGTCCGACACAGCCAGGCTGGTGCGGCATCGCGCGGGCGAGACGCCCTCGCGCGCGTTTGCGCATGCCCTGTACGAAGAGACCGAAGGCAACCCGTTCTTCGTCGAGGAGATCGTCCGCCACCTGGTCGAGGCCGGGGTGCACGCGGGTAGCGCGAGCGCCAGCGACCTGGAGCGCTTTGGGCTGCCCGAGGGGGTCAAGCAGGTCATCGCGTGGCGCCTGGGGCGGCTCGAGCCGCCGACGACGGAGTTGCTCCGGGTCGCCGCCGTGATGGGGCGCGACGTGGACGCCGGGCTGCTCGAGCGCGTCGCGCCGCTCGGCGAGGACGAGTTCCTGAGCGCGCTGGAGGAGGCGCTGGCCGCGGGGCTGCTGGTCGAGTCCGATGACCGCAACGGCCGCTATCTGTTCACCCACGCGCTGATCCGGGAGACGCTGTATGAGGCGATGTCGGTGCCGCGCCGGGCCCGCATCCACAAGCGGGTGGGGGAGGCCATCGAGGCCACCCAGGGACGCCGCCAGAGCCGCTACCTGGCCCAGCTGGCGCATCACTTCACCCGCGCGGCAGATGCTGAGGAGGCCGAGAAGGCGATCACCTACGCGCTGCGCGCCGCGGAGCAGGCCACCACGATGCTGGCCCACGAGGAGGCGGCCGAGCACTACGCCCGGGCGCTCGACGTCCAGGGGCGCTTCCAGCCCGACGCGACCCGGCGCCGCTGCGAGCTGCTCCTGGCCCTCGGCGAGGCGCGGGTACGGAGCGGCGACCGGGCCCATGCCTTCTCGGCCTTTCGCGATGCCGCGACACTGGCCGAGCAGCTGGGCGACGGAGCCGCGATGGCGCGCGCGGCGATCGGTGCCTCGCGGCGCTATGTGCAGCCGCCGGGCGTGGTCGACACCGAGATGATCGCGATGATCGAGCGGGCGCTCGAGCTCGAGCCGGAAAGCACGCTGGTCCGGGTGCGCCTGCTCGCCTGCCTGTGCGGCGCGATCTACTACTCCCCAGACCGCGACCGGATGCAGGCTCTGAGTCTGGAGGCGCTCGAGATCGCCGCCGGGCTGGGCGACGCCGAGGCGAGGGCCTATGCGTGCAGCGCCCGCCGGCGCGTCCTGTGGGACGCCCCCCATTTGAGCGATCGCCTCGAGGCGTCGACCGAGATGCTCACGCTGGCGCGCCAGCTCGGGAACCTCGAGCTCGAGCTCCAGGCGCATGCCTGGCTGGTGGTCGACCTGCTCGAGCGGGGGGACCGGGAAGCCGTCGATGCTCAGATGGAAGCGTTCGCGGCCGGCGCGGACCGGCTACGCCAGCCGCTCTACGAGTGGACCGCGATCCTGTGGCGGGCGATGCGGGCGCTGCTCGCGGGCTCGCTCGAGCCGGCCGATCGGCTGGCCTCGGAGGCGCTTGCGGCGGGAGCACCGGCGGAGGCGGTGACCGCCTCGCAGTATCACGCGATCCAGTTGCTGGCCATCCGGCGCGACCAGGGACGCTTCGGCGAGCTCGAGTCGGCGGCCCGCCAGCTGGTGTCCGCGAACCCGGACAGGCCGGCGTGGCGGGCCGCACTGGCCAACCTGCTATGCGAGGAGGGCCGGCTGCCCGAGGCGCGGCAGGAGTTCGAGCGGCTGGCCGCGCACGACTTCGAGGACATCCCCAAGGATCTCGACTGGATGATCGCGATGACCCTCCTGAGTGACGTCTGTGCCGATCTGGGGGACGGCGGGCGGGCCAGGTTGCTCTATGCGAGGCTCGAGCCGTATGGGGCGGTAAACGTGGTGGTCGGGTTCGCCGTGGTGTGCCTGGGCTCGGCGGCGAGCTTCTTGGGCAAGCTGGCGGCGACCATGGGCCGGACGGAGAACGCGGCCGAGCACTTCGAGCGGGCGCTGGCCGCCAACGCCGAGCTGCAGGCGCCGGTGTGCCTCGCCCGCACCCAGGTCGACTACGCGCGGACGCTCTATGGCGGCCCCGACCACGCTCGCGCCGAGGAGCTGCTCGCCGCGGCGGCGGATGCCGCGGACCGGTTCGGGTCGGGCTCGGTGGCTCGCAAGGTAGCCGCAATGCGCGGGGGCGTTTGACGCGGGCGCTACCCTCGCGGACTCATGAGCAAGACGCTGGTCATCGCGGAGAAGCCGTCGGTCGGGCGCGACCTCGCGCGTGTGCTGCCGGGAGCCTTCACCAAGCACGAGGGCTACCTCGAGGGGCCGGAGCACATCGTCACTTGGGCCGTCGGGCACCTGGTCCAGCTGGCCGATCCGGACGAGTACGACGAGCGGTTCAAGAAATGGCGGATGGCCGATCTGCCGATCGTCCCCGACCGCTTCCGCCTCGTCGTGCGAGACGAGCGCTCTAAGAAGCAGATGAACGTGGTCAAGCGCCAGCTCGACCGCGACGACATCGAGTTGGTGGTCAACGCATGCGATGCCGGCCGGGAGGGCGAACTGATCTTCGCCTACCTGTACGAGAAGGCGGGCTCACGCAAGCCGGTGAAGCGGCTGTGGCTGAACTCGATGACCACCGACGCGATCAGCAGCGCGTTCGCGGCGCTGCGCGAGCGTCGCGAGTTGGCCCCGCTCGAGGAGGCCGCCCGCTCGCGCTCGGAGGCCGATTGGATCGTGGGCATGAACGCGACCCGGGCAGCGACCATCCGCCTGCGGTCGTCGTTCGACGGCGCGGTGTCATTGGGCCGGGTCCAGACGCCTACCTTGGCCATCCTGGCCCGGCTCGAGCAGGAGATCCGCGCTTTCAAGCCCGAGCCCTACTGGGTGGTCGACGCGGTGTTCGAGCCTGTTTCGGCCCCGGCGGGCCGCGTTTACGAGGGCCGGTATCACGCCGGGGCGAACCCGCGGCTAGCGAGTGCGAAGCGCGCCGCGGAGATCGTCGGCGCGTGCGAGGGGCAGACCGGTCAGATCACGAAGCTCGAGAAGTCCGAGCAGAAACAGCGCCCGCCGCTCTTGTATGACCTGACCTCGCTGCAGTCGGACGCCTCGAGTCGCTACGGGTTCACCGCCCGGCGCACGCTGGCCGCCGCCCAGCGGCTGTACGAGGAGCACAAGGCGCTCACTTATCCGCGAACGAACTCGCGCTACCTGACCAGCGACATGATCTCCGATATCAAGCCGATCGCGCGGCTCGTCGGGGCACAGCGTGAGTACGCCGAGGCGTCTCGCTACGTGCTCGGCTTGGACGTCTTGCCGCTGGGGCGGGTGGTTAACAACGAGAAGGTCACCGACCACCACGCGATCATCCCGACCCGGGCGGAGCGTCACCCGGTCGACAAGATGTCCGACGACGACCGGAAGGTCTACGACCTGGTGGTCCGGCGGTTCTTGGCCATCTTCCACCCCGACGCGGTGTTCGAGAACACGCGGGTCGAGACGACCGTGGCCGCGGAACACGTCTTCCGTACGCGGGGCAAGCTGGTGCTCGTGCCCGGGTGGCGCGGGGTGTATGGGGAGCAGGCTGACGGGGATCGCTCCACTTCCGACGAGGACGAAGGCCGCGAGCAGCAGCTTCCGCGGCTCGAGCGCGGCGAGGACGCCGCAGTCGGCGAAGTCGGGGCCGAGGAGAAGGAGACCAAGCCGCCCCGGCGCTATAGCGACGGCACCCTGGTGCGCACGATGGAGACCGCCGGCAAGCTGGTCGACGACGACGAGCTCCGGGAGGCGATGAAGGACTCGGGGATCGGCACCCCGGCCACCCGGGCAGCGATCATCGAGCGCCTGATCCAGGTCGGCTACGTCGAGCGTGACGGTCGCGCGCTGGTGGTGACCGAGAAGGGGCTGAACGTGGTTCGCCTGCTCGGCGAGCACGTCTTGACCTCGCCAAGCCTGACCGGCGATTGGGAACGCCGGCTGGCGCTGATCGAGACCGGTGGAGACTCCCGCGCGGCGTTCATGGGTGACATCGTTCGCTTTACGGAGGAGACGGTTGGCGAGCTGGACCGCAATCTCAAGGACGTCCGGATCCCCCGGGCCAACTTGGGGCCATGCCCGATCTGCGGCCGCGACATCGTCGAGAACCGCAAGGGCTATTCGTGCTGGTCGCGCGAGGATCCAGGCTGCGGGTTCGTGATCTGGAAGTCCAAGGCGGGCAAGCAGCTGCCGGTGACGGTGGCGCGCGAGCTGATCAGGACGGGGCGGACGCAAAAGGCCGTTTCGGGTTTCAAGGGACGCTCCGGCAAGAGCTTCCGGGCCCGGCTGGCGTTGCAGCAGTCCGAGGACGGCAAGTGGCGGGTGGAATTCGACGAGCCCTGGGCGCGGGAGGGGGCCAAACCGCCCGAGGCCGAGGAGGCCGAGGGGTCAGGCGGCGCGTCGGCCCAACCGGCGCCGGCGCCGGCCGAGCAGCCGGAGGCCGCGTAGCTCAAGGTCGTCCGCGGGCGGCGTAGGTCAAGGTCGTCCGCGGGCGGCGTAGGTCAGGGTCGTTTCGCGGGCGGCGTAGGTCAGGGTCGCCTGCGCAGGCGGTGTACCTCAGGGCGTCTGAGGGCGAGGACGTCGGCGAGCACCGCGTCCGGCTCGTTGTCAAGGCGCTTGCCGGTGACCCGCAGGACGCGGAGGTCGGCCTTCTGGAGCGTGCTGTCGCGGACGCGGTCGCGCTCGAAGG
>JAFAZZ010000261.1 GCA_019239375.1 Solirubrobacterales bacterium
GCCGTGCCGGCGGCCACGGCGATGATGGAGCCGACCAGGATGGCCAGCAGACGTTGCGTAGAGACTGTGCGCAGGAACCTCATGACGACATGCCTTTCTCGTGTGCTGTGACCACGATAGGACACGATTTTGAAATTAGATTGACAGTGGCCGCCTGCCGACCCAGAACGCCATCGAGCCACTGGCCAGGCGGGCCGCGCTAAGGTCGCGTGTCGTGTGCAGGCTGTTCGGCATGACCGGGGGCCATGAGGCCGTGCGGGCCACCTTCTGGCTGCTCGAGGCGCCCGACTCGCTGGCCGAGCAGAGCCGGCGTGAGCCCGACGGAACCGGCCTCGGGGCTTACAACCCGGACGGACAACCGGTCGTCTCCAAGCAGCCGCTCGCAGCCTATGAGGACCACCAGTTCGCCCAGGAGGCGCGCGAGGTCAGCTCGCGCACGTTCATCGCGCACGTCCGCTACGCCTCCACGGGGGCGGTCAGCCCGGAGAACACGCACCCGTTCGAGCAGCAGGGGCGGCTGTTCGCTCACAACGGCGTCATCGAGGACATCGCGCGCCTCGAGCAGCAGCTCGGCGACACGGCGACACTCGTGCGCGGCGAGACCGATTCCGAGCGCTACTTCGCGCTGATCACGCGGGAGATCGAGCGCGGCGCAGGCGTCGGCGAGGCGATCGTCCGAGCGGCGGGCTGGATCGCCGAGCACCTGCCGGTGTTCGCGCTCAACCTGGTCTTGATCAGCCCCGACGAGCTGTGGGCGCTGCGCTACCCGGATGTGCACGAGCTGTTCGTGCTCGAACGTGGCGCGGGCGGTCCGACCGGCCGCCGCCATCTGGAGCATGCCAGCGCGCGTGGGTCGGTCCGCGTCCGGTCCGGCGACCTGGCGCAGAAGCCCGCGGTGGTTGTGGCCAGCGAGCGCATGGACGAGGATCCGGGATGGCGGGAGCTGCAGTCCGGGGAACTGCTGCACGTGGACGCCGATCTGCGCGTGACGATCACGCGGCCGCTTGACCGCCCGCCCGCGCACCAGTTGACGCTGGCCGACCTCGGCGTCAAGGCCGCGGCGTCGCAGGCGCCTGCCCAGAAACACGGGTGAGCACCAGCCTCATCTACCGCAGCGCCGCCGGCTACGAGCTGCTGATGCGCGCGCTCTACGGCCGACACTACGGCGATCGCCTGCGGGCGGTCGCCGAACAGGTGCCGGACGGCGCCTCGGTGCTCGAGCTCTGCTGCGGACCGGGAACCCTCTACGCGCGCCACCTGCGCCGCCGGGTGGGCGGCTATGTGGGCATCGATGTCAACCCCGGATTCGTCGAGCGACTCCGCCGGCAGGGCGTGGACGCCCGCCGGCTCGACCTGGCGCACGACGATGAGCCCCTCCCGGAGGCCGACGTGGTCATCCTCCAAGCCAGCCTCTACCACTTTCTGCCGCATGCCGAGCGCATCGTCGACCGGATGCTGGACGCCGCTCGCGAGAGGGTCGTCGTTTCCGAGCCGGTCCGCAACCTGGCCTCGAGCGAGGTGGCGCTGATCGCCCGGCTGGGCCGGCGGGCCGCCGATCCGGGCGTGGGCGGCCACGCGGGGCGGTTCACCGAGGCGACGTTCGATGACCTGATGGAGCGCTACCGGGAGCGGATCCTGCGGTCGTTTCCGATTCCGGGAGGACGCGAGATGGTGTACGTGCTGGCGGCGTCCCGCTAGCCGCCTCGCCTCTCGCCTCCTGGTCGATCAGGAACAGCGGGCGGTTCTTGACCTGCTCGAAGATCCTTCCCACGTACAGGCCGACCACGCCGACGCTGACGATGATGAACCCGGCCAGGACGAGCAGCAGCACCGCGAGCGAGGTGTAGCCGGGCACGGTCTTCTGCGGCTCGACGAAGTAGTCGACGACCTCGAACAGCGCGATGACCACCCCAATGAGCGCGACGACGAAGCCGAGCAGCACGACCAGCCGCAGCAGCACCGTGCTGCGGAAGAACATCCCGTCGAGCGCGACCTGGACGAGCCGGCGCAGCGTGTAGCCGCTCTCGCCGGCGTGCCGGTCGTGGTGCTCGATCTCGATCTGAGTGGAGTCGAAACCGAGCCAATCGAGCGCGATCATGTACTCGCGGTCGCGGTCGCGCAGCTGCAGGAACGCGTCGACCACGGGGCGCGAGAGCAGGCTCAGGTTGCTGTAGTCGGGCCGCACGTCGGTCTCGACGGTCAGACGACGGTAGACGCGGCTGCTCCAGCGCCGAAAGACGGAATGCCGCCATCCCCGGCGGACCGTGCGCACGATGTCGTAGCCCTCGCCGGCCGCGGCCCACATCCGCGGAATGTCCTCGGGCGCCTCCTGCAGGTCGCAGTCCATCACGACCACCCAGTCCCCCGCGGCGAGGCTGAGCCCGGCGGTGATCGCGGCGTCCTGGCCGAAGTTGCGGCTCAGGCGGAACGCGCGGACGTGCTCGTCCTCGCGGGCTAGTCGCGTGAGCACCGACCAGCCGTCGTCGAGGCTGCGATCGTCGACGAACACGAACTCGTAGCTGTCGGTGATCTGGGCCACGCTGTCGCTCAGCCGGGCATGCAGCGCCACCAAGCAGTCCGCGCATCCGTACACCGGCACCACGACGCTCAGCATCTCAGCGCTCCGGGCGCTGGAAGAAGATGAGCAGGTCGTTCGGCGTGCGGTGGAAATACTCCGGCGCCAGCGCTATGAGCTGCTTGACGGTGAGCCGCGTGGGGCGCTCCAGCGCGAACCGGCCGACGATCCAGTTCCGAACCACGAAGCGATCAATCAGCCTCGCTCCGCGCGGCGCGGTCAGAGCGGGGGTCGGTGCTCCGACCGCGGTGAGCCAGATCGGCGGTTGCTTGGGCAAGACGATGCGAACCGGCCGCAGCGCGACCTGCTTTCGGTCGCCGACCACATCGACCTCTCCGACCAGGACCTTCTGCGACTGGGGCTGGGCCCACTTCACGCGTGGGAGATAGATCTTCAGCGGGTCGGCGGTGAATCCGTTGGCCGCGATGATCGCCCGCGGCGCGTTGGCGGGTCCGAGCGCGCGCGCGACGCTTCGCCAGTCAGGACGCTGAAGGTAGGGGTGGGTCTGGACCTGGATCGTGGCGTAGCAGAACATCGCCACCAGGACCGCCCCGAGCAGCCCGCCGAGCAGGCGAAGACGGGGGGCGGCGCAGGCCGCCGCGAGCACCACGGCCAGGGGGACGACCGCCGGCATCACATTGCGCGAGAGGAAGTAGTCGTCAGCCCGGCTGAGGCTTCCGAGAATGAGCGGGGCGAACCAGACGAAACCGCCGATCGCCGCCGCCACGGCCGCACCGCGCCGCGTCCGATGGTCGCCGCCGAAGGCCAGCAGCAGGGCGCTAAGGGCGAGGAGGAGCGCTCCGCCGATAAGACCCTGGTTGACGGTCGCCCGGCGATACATGATGCTCACGCCCCACTCCGCGATGGCTTGCGAGAGCCGGATGTGCTGGGGGGTCTGGGCGATCCAGCCGACGCCGTGGCCTGTATAGATCAAAGCGAACGGCAGCATCGCCAGCTGCACGAGCGCCACTACGCCGACAGCCGCACCAGCCAGCCGGGAGCGCGCTTTCCACAGCAGCCACACCGCCTCGAGGGCGACGAGGAACCCCGCGAAGAAGTGCGTCATGAGGGCCAGCGAGGACCAGATCGCCCACCAGGCCAGGGTTCGCCGGCTCGGTTGCGCCCGCGCACGGATGAACCAGTAAAACGACGCTCCGCAGAGGGCCGCCAGCAGCATGTAGGCCCGCGCCTCCTGCGAGTACCAGATCAGGAACGGATTGAACGTGACGAACGCGGCCGCGAACACGCCGGCGCGCCGGCCCACCAGGTCGCGGGCGCAGAGAAAGGCGATCGGGACAAGCGCTACCCCGGCCAGCATCGAGACCGAGCGAAGCGCCACCTCGCCGGTGCCGAACAAGTGCGCCCAACCCCAGATCAGCACGAAGTACAGCGGCGGCGTCGTCTCGACGTGCACCATCGTGTTGATCATCGCTCCGAGCGGGAGCTGCGCCTCATACGCGGTGAGCGCCTCGTCCATCCAGTAGCTCTGGTTGGTGAGGACCACGATCCGGATCACCGCGGCGATCACGACGAGCGCTCCGGTGATCCACACCTCGATCGGGATCGGTCGGGCGCGCTCGGCGTCGCGCAGCCATGGGGGCACTCGACCGCCGACGCGCCGAGCCGAATAGTCGGAGGTGCTCATCGGGATGGCCTCACGTCAAGAGCTCCGCCAGAGCGCCCACCACGTCGTCCTGGTCTGCCTCGCTCACCTTCGGACTCAGCGGCAGGCTCAAGGTCAGCTCGGATATGGCGGTGGCGACCGGGAACTGGCTGGGCTCGAGGCCGTATTTGTCCCGGTAGAACGGATGGAGGTGTACGCCAAGGTAGTGCACGCCGGTGCCGATGTTGTGGGTGATCAGACCATGCAGCAGCTGATCGCGGGTCAGCGGCGCGTCAGGATCAATCGTCACCTGGTAAAGGTGGCGCGCATGGATGCTGTTGGGATCGGCAGGCGGGGGCGTATGCACCGGTAGGTCCGCCAGCAGGTCATCGTACCGGGCCCACAACTGCGCCCGACGAGCGATCCACTCATCAAGCCGCGGCAACTGATGCAGCCCGAGCGCGGCCTGGACGTCGGTCATGTTGTATTTGAAGCCCGGCTCGACCACCTCGTAATGCTTGAAGCCGGCGTCCGAGAAGCGCTGCCATGCGCCCAAGCTGAGGCCATGCAGGGCCAGGCGCTCGACCCGGGCCGCCACCTCCGGATCCTGCGTGACGAGCGCGCCGCCCTCGATCGTCGTCACGTTCTTGGTCACGTAGAACGAGAACGCGGTCAGGTTGCCGAATGCGCCGATCATCCGGCCTCGCCACTGGGCACCGAGCGCGTGCGCGGCGTCCTCGAGGATCTGCACACCGTACTCGTCGCGCAGACCGGCCAGGCGATCCATGTCGACCGGTCGGCCCGCCAGATGAACCGGCATG
>JAFAZZ010000297.1 GCA_019239375.1 Solirubrobacterales bacterium
CGGCCGGCGCGGCCGGCGCGACCGCCGCGGCGGGTTTCGGGACCGCTGCGTGGAAAGGGGGCTACGGGGAGACCGACGGCTTCGCGTACGGGAGCCGTTCCGGGGGCCGCTCGCGGCGCGCCACGAGTAGCGGCGGCAGCCCGATCCGCCGCGATCGCCCTCCCGCTGCATCCTCCGTTCAGATGGAAGCCCCGTACAAAGCCGGCGGTCCGGCGGCGCCCTCGGCCCAACCGCGCGACCGGTCGGGAACGGACGGGCCAGCCGCCGGTCGGGCTAGCTCGCCGCATCGCGGCCTTCGCCGCAGCGCTGCCCGACCATTCGTGGCTTGACCGGGTGGTTCGCGGACGGGCGTGGATTCCGCTGCTCGGTGTCCTCCTGGCTGGGATCGTGGCGGCTCAGGTCGAGATCCTGAAGCTGGGAGCGAGCATGGGTCGCGCGTTCGAGCAGACGACGACGCTCACCGCGCAGAACGAGCAGCTGCGCGGGAGCGTCGCCCAGCTCGCCGACGACCAGCGGATCGAGCAACTGGCCGGCGCAATGGGATTGGTCCTCCCGCCGCCGGGAGCGGTCGGATACCTCGCCGCGAGGCCCGCCGGTGACCTGAGCGCCGCCCTCGACAACATCCACGCGCCGGACGCCCCCGCCTTCGTCGCCATGACGCCCAGGAACGGCGCACTCGTCACCGGCCAGGGCGCGTCGATGCTGCCCCAGGTACCGGGCGCGCCAGCGCCCCCGGCACCCGCCACCCCGAGCTCTCCCGCCCCGACCGCGGGCACGCCGAGCGCCTCGGCAACAGCAACGGCAAGCCCGACGGCAACGACGACGGCAATCACGCCCGCGCCGTCCACCTCGACGGGCGCCAGCACAAGCGCGTCGACCGCTGCGAGCCCTGCGCAGCCTCCGTCGAGCTCGTCATCGGCCTCGGCGACGACAGCACCGCCCGCCACCACCTCCCAGGCGTCGGTGGCGGCCACGCAGGCGCCCACGCCGACCTCATCGTCCGGCGTTCCCGCCACGGGCGCGGCAGCGATACAGCCGTCCGGGACGACTCAGCCGAGCGGTGGGGGATAGGGCGCTTGGCCCTGATCGACAAGCGCATCGGGATCCTCTTCATTGCTTTCGTCAGCCTGCTCGGGATCGCGCTGGCGCGGGCGGCGTATCTCGGCTCGGTGCGCGCCGGGGCGCTCGGGCGGGCCGCCGCCACGCAGCAGGTGAGCAACGTGATCGTCCCGGCTCCGCGGGGCCCGATCACCGATCGCACCGGCGCCGAGCTGGCGAGGAGCCAGTCCGCCGACGACGTGGTCGCCGACCCATATCTGATCAAGAACGCGGTCTCGGCGTCGGCGGAACTCGCTCCGGCGCTCGGCATGCCCCAGCTCAAGGTGTTGCGGCTGCTGAGTACGCCACACACCGGCTTCGTCTCCCTCGTGCACCTCGTGCCCTCCGCGCGGGCAGCCGCAATTGCGAACATGCACATCGCGGGAATCAACCTGATCCCTCAGATGCGACGGGTCTATCCGGGCGGAGCCGAGGCCGCGCAGGTCGTTGGTCTGGTGCACGGTGACGGTGACGGCGCCAGCGGCGTCGAGTACCGCTACGACAGCGCCCTGCGCGGCACCGACGGGCTTCGCCGGATCGTCAGTGACGCGATCGGCCAGCCGATCTCGATCGACGATCTCCGTCCCACGGCGCCCGGCAAGACGGTGGCGCTGACGATCGATTCGAGTCTCCAGCAGGAGGTCGAGCGCGTCCTGGCGCAGGTGGGCCGCACCTACTCACCCGCGAGCGCCACCGCGATCGCGGTTGATCCGGGCACCGGCGCGATCCTGGCCCTGGCCAACTGGCGGTCCGCGACGAGCGGAAACTCGAGTACGGCAGGGCCGGAGGACCTGGCGATCGGCCTGAATTACGAACCGGGGTCGACGTTCAAGGCGATCACGGTTGCCGGGGCGCTCCAGGACGGGCTGGTCACGCCCAATACGCAGTTCGACATCCCGCCCGTCCTCCAGTTCGCCGACCGCCAGATCCACGACGCCGAGAGTCACGGCTACGAGATGCTCAACGTGGCCAACATCCTCAAGGTCTCGAGCAACATCGGGGCCGACCTGATCGGGATGAAGCTCGGCGCCAAGCGTTTCGACTATTGGGTGCATCGGTTCGGCTTCGGTCAGGCAACCGGGGTCGACCTCCCGGGCGAGCAGCGTGGCATCGTCCAGCGCTGGTGGAACTACTCGGGATCGTCGATGGGGAACCTGCCGTTCGGCCAGGGTGAGTCGGTCACGCCAATGCAGATGATCGCCGCCTACTCGGCCATCGCCAACGACGGCGTCCTGCGCGCCCCGCACATCGTCCAGTCCGTGGGCGGGAAGTCGGCGCCGCTTCCGGGCGGGCGGCGGATCATCTCACCGACCACCGCGACGGAACTGCGCGACATGCTCCGCGGCGTGTTCGCCGACGGCGGCACCGCATCCGGCGCCGAGATCCCTGGCTACGACATGGCCGGCAAGACGGGAACGGCAAACATCGCGATCAACGGCCACTACTCCGACAGCGCCTACGTCGCGTCGTTCATCGGGATGGTCCCCACCGATCACCCCCGGCTGGTCGTCGCCGTGGTGGTCAACCAGCCACAGGGGTCGATCTTCGGCGGTTCGGTGGCGGCACCGGCGTTCCAGCAGATCGTCGGATGGGCGGTGCCGTACTTCGGGATTCCGCCCCGGTGAGGCCCTTCAGCGGGCTCCGCGCGAGCGCGCCGACGAGGGGTTCGCCGGGCCGCTTCTCGACGAGGCGCGCGCCGCACGGCCCCCAGCCGCGCCTCCGAGCTGGCGCCGCAGCAGCGCCAGCCGCTCGTCCCACTCGGCGCCGACGGCCGTCATCCAATCGACCGCCTCCGACAGCGGCGCGGGCGTGAACCGGTAGCGAACCTCGCGCCCGGCACGCGTCCGGTCGAGCAGGCCCGCGTTGGTCAGGGCGTTCAGGTGCTTGAGAACCGCCTGACGGGAGATCGGCAGATGCGAGGCGAGCTCGGTGGCCGTCGTGGCGGGGCGTTCGGCGATCGTCGCGAGAAGCGCCCGGCGGGTCGGGTCCGAGAGCGCGCCGAACACCGCGCTGGCGCGGTCATCCGCACCGGCAACGGGTCCACGAGCGCCCTGATCGTCAGTGCCTGGTGCCCTCACGCCGCCACGAGCGCTGGTCCGTAGGTGACGCCCCCGGGGCCGGGCAGCGGCAATCCGACCAGATCGAGCACCTCGAGCGGCCGGGTCTCGACAATGCGCAGGCGCGTGCCGTCCTCGTGCGCCTCGATCCGCAACTCTACGCGGCTCGCCGGCTCGTCGCCCACCGCCCACCAGAAGCTCAGCCGCTCTGGGGCCGATACGTCCTCGATCCACCCGCTCCTGATCCGTCCCCCCGAATCGAAGTGGGCGTCACCGCCCGGACGTAGGTCGAAGCTGACGTGCTCGGCGAGCCAGCCGTCGCTGGTCACCGCCTCCCACACCGCCTCGGTCGTGGCGCCCAGCCACAGCTCGCGCTCGATTCGCTCGGTCATGGGTGCCTCCTCATCAATCATTGGCTTCGGCTACTCGCAACCAAACGGTTGCGCGTTTGCTAGGCTAGTTCTGCAACCACACGGTTGCACCTTAGCAGACGACAGGAGGATTCCATGCCACTCGTTCCCATGGTCGTGGAGCAGACCGCCCGAGGCGAGCGCTCCTTCGACATCTATTCGCGCCTGCTTAACGACCGTGTCGTGTTCCTGGGCGGGCAGGTCGACGAGGAGACGGCCAATCTGATCGTCGCCCAGCTCGTGCACCTCGAGTCCGACGACCCCGACAAGGACATCCACCTGTACATCAACTCGCCGGGCGGCTCCATCTACGCCGGCCTGGCCATCTACGACACGATGCAGTTCATCCGGCCTGACGTGCAGACCATCTGCTACGGCGTGGCGATGTCGATGGGCTCCCTGCTGCTGGCCGGCGGAGCGCACGGCAAGCGTCTGGCGCTGCCGAACAGCCGGATCCTGATCCACCAGCCGTCCGGCGGATTCGAGGGCCAATCGAGCGACATCGAGATCCACGCCCGCGAGGTGCTGGCGCTGCGCGCCCGGATCGACGAGATCTACGCCAAGCACACCGGCCAGGAGCTCGAGCGGGTCCACGTGGATATGGAGCGTGACCGCTACTTCACCGGTGCCGAGGCGGTGGGCTACGGACTCGTCGATCGGGTGATCGAGCATCGTGAGCTGGCGCGTGGCGCTCGGGGCTTCGGAACACGATAGGAGCTCGTGTCAGCGGGCGCGGGTCCCCGACCGCAGTCGGAAGTACCCTTGCCCGCCATGCGACTGGACCGTGTCCTCGCCGGCGTGCCGCCTCGGGGGTCGGAAGTACCCTTGCGCACGATGCGACTGGACCGTGTCCTCGCCGGCGTGCCGCCTCGGGCGCGCGATCTGGAGATCACCCGCCTGGCCTACGACACCCGCGACGTGGATCCAGGGACGCTGTTCTTCTGCGTTTCGGGCTTCACCCGCGACGGCCACGACTTCGCGCCCGACGCGATCGCGCACGGCGCAGCGGCGCTGGTCGTCGAGCGACCGCTCGGCCTGGGCGTTCCCGAGGTGCGGGTGCCGAGCGTCCGGGCGGCCATGGCGCCGGCCGCCGCCGCTTTCTATGGCGTCCCCACCGAGATTCTGCAAACCATCGGGGTGACCGGGACCAACGGCAAGACAACCACGGCTTTCCTGGTCCACGCCCTGCTCGAGGCGGACGGACGCCAGACCGGGCTACTGGGCACGGTCAAGAGCATCATCGCCGGCACCGAACGAGCCGTGGAACGCACGACACCCGAGGCGATCGACCTGCAGCGGACGTTCCGTGAGATGCTCGACGGCGGCGATACGGCGTGTGCGATGGAGGTGTCCTCGCACGCGCTGGAACTGCACCGGGCCGACGCGATCCACTTCGCAGCGGCCATCTTCACCAACCTGACGCAGGACCATCTTGATTTCCACGGGACGATGGAGGAGTACTTTCGGGCCAAGCGGCGCCTGTTCACCGACGCCGGCCCCCGCCACGCGATCCTCAATGTCGATGACGCGTACGGCGCCCGGCTGGCCTTGGAGCTACCCGACGCGGCGACATTCGCCGTCGATCGTGAGGCGAAGTACCGGGCCAGAGACCTGGCCACCGACCTGGCGGGGTCACGGTTCACGCTCGACGGTCCGGATGGCGAGGTCGAACTGCGCTCCCCGCTGCCCGGGCGGTTCAACGTCTACAACGTGCTGGGCGCGCTTGCCGCGGTGCGCGCGCTGGGTGTGCCGCTTGACACGGCCGTCGCGGCGATCGAGACGGCCGGGCACGTACCCGGCCGATTTCAGCCCGTCGACGCCGGCCAGGAGTTCGCGGTGCTGGTCGACTACGCCCACACCCCAGACTCGCTCGAGAATGTGCTGCGCGCGGCGCGCGGCCTGCTCGCGGACGCCTCGCTCGGCGAGGGCGGGCGCGTTCACGTCGTGTTCGGCTGCGGCGGCGACCGCGACCGTGGGAAGCGGCCGCTGATGGGCGAGATTGCCGCTCGGCTGGCCGACCGGGTGATCGTCACCTCGGACAACCCGCGCTCGGAAGATCCGCAGGCCATCATCAGCGAAATCCTGGCCGGCGCGGGTGCCGGCGTGGAGCACGACGCCGACCGCCGCCGCGCGATCAACGCCGCTATTGGGGGGGCCAGACCGGGCGATGTGGTGGTGATCGCGGGCAAGGGCCACGAGCAGGGCCAGGAGTTCGCGGGCGGTCGGAAGATCCCGTTCGATGACGTCACTGTGGCCCGCGAGGCGCTCGAGGGCCAGCCAGCCGCTCGGTAACCACTGACCGGCGAAGCTAACCGCCCGACCAGCCAAGTACTCTCCCCGAGGCAAGAGCATGAGGACCTGGACACCCGAGCAAGTCGCACGGGCGGCCGGTGCCCGCCTCGTCTCCCCAGCGCCCACGAGCACGGGTCCCGAGCGCGCGATCATCGATTCGCGCGAGGCCGGCCCCGGAACGCTGTTCGTCGGCGTGGTCGGCGAGCACGTGGATGGCGGCGCCTTCGCCCCGCAGGCGCTCGCCGCCGGCGCCTGGGGCGTTCTGACCACGCCCGAGCATGCCGAGGCGGCCCGCTGCGCCGTACCCGGAGCCCTGATCGCCTCCGAGGACCCGCTCGCGGCAATGCAGCGCCTGGCCACCGCCTGGCGGCGCGCGCTCGACGTCAGGGTGATCGGCGTGACTGGTTCCACGGGCAAGACCTCCACCAAGGACCTGCTGCTGGCGGTGCTCGCGCCGCATCGACGGACGGTCGCCTCCCGGGCCAACTTCAACACCGAGATCGGACTCCCGCTCGAGATCCTCGCCGCCCCGGCCGACACCGAGGTGCTGGTCCTGGAGATGGCGATGCGCGGCGCCGGCCAGATCGCCGAACTGACCGCGGCGGCCGAGCCCGATGTCGGGGTGATCGTGAGTATCGGCCCCGTGCACCTCGAGCTGCTGGGATCGCTCGAAGCGATCGCCGCGGCCAAGGCCGAGCTGATCGCGGGGCTCAAACCGCAAGGCATCGCCGTCATCCCGGCGGACGAGCCGCTGCTTGAGCCGCACCGGCGCGCGGACCTGAAGACCATCACGTTCGGCGATGGCGGAGACGTCCGGCTCGTGCGCTCGGACGACGAGCGCGTCGAGATCGACTTGGCCGGGCGTCCCGTCGTGCTCGAGGTGCCGTTCAGGCAAGCCCACCTGCGCCGGAACCTCCTCGCGGCGGCGGCCGCCGCCGCTGCCGTCGGGGTGGTGCCGGAGGGGCGCGTCGCGCTCGAGCTCTCGCCCGGCCGGGGCCAGCGCACAGCGCTGCCCGGCGGCGTGACCTTGATCGATGACTGCTACAACGCCAACCCCATGTCGATGCGCGCCGCCCTCCAGGACCTGGCTGAGACCGCGGTGCGGGCCGGGCAGGCCCGCTCGGTGGCCGTGCTCGGGGACATGCTCGAGCTCGGGCCGCGCGAGCGCGACTATCACCGCGAACTCGGCGAGGAGGCCGAGTGCGCCGGCGTGCAGGAGCTGATCACCGTCGGCCC
Source organism: Solirubrobacterales bacterium (assembly GCA_019239375.1). GTDB lineage: Bacteria > Actinomycetota > Thermoleophilia > Solirubrobacterales > Solirubrobacteraceae > Palsa-465. The sequence goes on from JAFAZZ010000297.1 coordinate 7,094, forward strand.
GCTGGCCGCGGCGATCGCCGATCGCTTCGCCGGCAACGTTCACTCAGTCCATGACGCTGCCGCTGCCGCCAACCTGGTGCCAAAGCTGATCCGTGCCGGAGACGTGGTGCTCATCAAGGCCTCGCGCGGCGTAGGGCTCGAGCTCGTGTGCCA
>JAFAZZ010000330.1 GCA_019239375.1 Solirubrobacterales bacterium
AGGCGCTCGAGCCGTCGGCCGAGCGCACCGGCACCAAGATCGACAAGCTGCTCGAGCAGTTGCGCTCGGGCGGCCGCCTCGATCGCGTTCGCGAGGACGTCGCCAGCGGCCAGGCGCTCGAGCTGCTGGTGCGCGAGGCGAAGCCGATCAGCGTCGAGCAGGCGAAGGCGCGGGAGAAGCTGTGGACGCCCGGACGCGAGGAGACGGAAGAGCGACCGGGCCAGATCTGGACGCCTCGTTCCTAGTGCTCCTCACCACAGAGACCGCCGCATTCGAGTCGCGCCCGGCGGCGCCTGCCTTCGTCCCGCCACCGGCTTCGCCGGCGGCGCCGGGCTCGCGCAGCGCTGCTGCCTCCGGGACGGCCCGCTCGGCCTCCAGCCTCGCAAACGGCTGGGCCGTCCCCGAGTCGTCCAGCTGCCTCCTGCGTCCTCGGCAGCCATCCGCCCGTCGCGCCTCTCGGTGCGGCCGTATCTATGGCGAGGAACACTGAGGCGCGCCGGGGGTCGGTTGCTACATTCGGACCGGCAGGAATCCGCTCACCCAGGCAAAAGAAGCGAGGACCATGAGCCCACTGGTACCAATGGTCGTCGAGCAGACCTCCCGCGGGGAGCGCGCCTTCGACATCTACAGCCGTCTGCTCAACGAGCGGATCATCTTCCTGGGCACGCCCGTGGACGATCAGATCGCGAACCTGATCGTGGCCCAGCTGCTGCATCTCGAGTCCGAGGACCCGGACAAGGACATCTCGATCTACATCAACTCCCCAGGCGGCGCGGTGTACGCGGGGCTGGCGATCTACGACACGATGCAATTCATCAAGCCCGACGTGCAGACGATCTGCGTGGGCATCGCGATGTCGATGGGGGCGCTGCTGCTGGCCGGCGGCGCGAACGGCAAGCGGATGGCGCTGCCGAACGCGAAGATCCTCATCCACCAGGTCTCCTCCGCCTTCCAGGGCCAGGCCACCGACATCGAGATTCACGCCAACGAGATCATCGATGTCCGCCGGCGCCTGGACGAGATCATCGCCAAGCACACGGGTCAAGACCTCGAGAAGGTCCGCCGCGATACCGAGCGCGACTACTTCATGAGCTCCGAGCAGGCCAAGGAGTACGGGATCATCGACCGCGTGATCTCTCAGCACTGACGGTCTAGAGTTACGGCTTCGAGGGCAACCGGGCTCGCACCGGAGAGAGGAATCGCATGGCACGTCCTACGGACTCCAACGAACAGCTTCTCTGCAGCTTCTGCGGCAAGTCGCAGCGGCAGGTAAAGAAGCTGATCGCCGGTCCCGGCGTCTACATCTGCGACGAGTGCATCGATCTCTGCAACGAGATCATCGACGAGGAGCTGACCGCTCCTCCGAGCTTCGACATCGAGAACCTCCCGAAGCCGCGCGAGATCTACGACGTCCTGAACGAGTATGTGGTTGGCCAGGAGCAGGCCAAGCGCTCGCTGAGCGTGGCGGTCTACAACCACTACAAGCGCGTCCAGATGATGCAGTCCGATGAGAACGACATCGAGCTGCAGAAGTCGAACATCCTGCTCCTCGGACCCACGGGGTGCGGCAAGACACTGCTCGCCCAGACGCTGGCGAAGATCCTCAACGTCCCCTTCGCGATCGCCGACGCCACCGCGCTGACCGAGGCCGGTTACGTCGGCGAAGACGTCGAGAACATCCTTCTCAAGCTGATCCAGGCCGCCGACTACGACGTCAAGAAGGCCGAGACGGGGATCATCTACATCGACGAAGTCGACAAGATCGCGCGCAAGGCCGACAACCCGTCGATCACGCGCGATGTCTCCGGCGAGGGGGTCCAGCAGGCGCTGCTGAAGATCCTCGAGGGCACCACCGCGAGCGTCCCGCCGCAGGGCGGACGCAAGCACCCCCACCAGGAGTTCCTTTCGATCGACACGACCAACGTGCTGTTCATCTGCGGCGGCGCGTTCGCCAACCTCGACCGGGTGATCGAGCGCCGGATCGGTCATCAGGGCGTCGGCTTCGGCGCCGCGATCCAGTCCAAGGAGCAGCGCGACACGGGCGAGATCTTCGAGCACTGCCTGCCGGAGGATCTGATCCAGTACGGGCTGATCCCCGAGTTCATCGGCCGCCTGCCGGTGATGTCGGCGATCCACCAGCTGAGCCGTGACGAGCTCATGCAGATCCTCACCGAGCCGCGCAACGCGCTGGTCAAGCAGTTCCAGCGCTTCTTCCAGTTCGACGGGATCGAGCTGGTGTTCGCCGAAGAGGCGCTCACCTCGGTGGCCGACAAGGCGCTCGAGCGCGAGAC
>JAFAZZ010000455.1 GCA_019239375.1 Solirubrobacterales bacterium
TCAGGCCGACGGCGCGTTGAGGAGGTACGCGGCGCAGGCGGAGGCGATCTCGTCAACCAGCCGCTTCCAGCTCAGGCGCCGGTCGGACTCGAAGACCGGGCCGTACATCACCTGCCGGGCCAGCGTCGAGTACGCGATCCGGAAGGCCACGTCGAGCGCGACCTCGGGTTCGGGATGCCGGAACTCCGCCGCATAGGGCATCAGGGCGCGCTTGAAGGTCTTGCTGAGGGCGATACTCGCCTTGGAGCCGCGGGCCGAGATCACCTCGTCCACCGCGCCGAGGTGCATGAACGCCCGCAGGGCCTTGCGGTTGTCGTACATGATCCGGGCCATCCCCGCAACCACCATGCTGATCGCGGGCGCGGCCGCCCGAGCGCCGCCGACCGGTTCTCCGACGCCCTCGTGCGCCCGGGACATCGACTCCATCAAGCGCGCGTGCACGTCGCGCAGCAGCGTCTCCTTGTTGCCGAAGCGCTCGTAGATCGCGCCGACCGAGACCCCCGACCGCGCCGCCACCTCCTGCACGGTGAGACCCTCGAAGCCGTTTTCCTCCAACAGCGCGTGCGCCGCATCGAGCACGCGCTCGTATGACTCGCGGCTGCGGCGCTGCTTGGGCGGCCTGACCGTGGTCATCCCGCCACCGTGCGCGGCGCGCGCCGCCCCGCCCGCGCGGCGGGCAGCGCGTGCGGCTCCACGCCGTCCACCACGCGGTTGCTCAGCGTGCCGATCCCCTCGGCGTGCAGCGAGATCACGTCGCCCGGCCCGAGCGGCGGGAGTACCTCAGGGCCGCGCCGCCCCCACAGCTCGAGCAGGCAGCCGTTGCCGCACGTGCCCGAGCCGAGCACGTCGCCGGTCCGGACCCAGGTACCCCGGGAGGCATAGGACACGAGCTCGGGAAAGCTCCACGCCATGTTGGCGAGGGTGTCGATCCCCAGCCGGCGGCCGTTGATCTCGGCGCGGAGTTCCAGATCGAGCCGATCCCGTCGCGGTTGGGCTCGAGCTCATCGGCCGTGACGATCCACGGTCCGAGCGTATTCGCGAAGTCCTTGCCCTTGCACATCCCGAGACCGAGGCGCATCTCGGCCATCTGGAGATCCCGCGCCGACCAGTCGTTGAAGATCGTGTAGCCCGCGATGTGTTCGCCGCTCTCCGCGGGCGTTAGGTTCCGGCCGGCACGCCCGATCACCGCCGCCACCTCGAGCTCGAAGTCCAGGCGCCGGCAGCCCGGCGGGACGGGGATATCCTCGCCCGGACCGCTCAGCGCGTGCGGGTTGGTGAAGTAGCAGAAGGGCGACTCGTACCAGACGGGTGGAACGGTCGCTCCTGGGTTGGCGTCCTTGATGACGCCCTCGATGTGCTGCTCGAAGACCGAGAAGTCGCGCATCGTCGGCGGCTCGACGGGCGCCAGGAGATGCGCCTCGTCCAAAGCCAGCTCGGCCTCGACGCGGCCGGCCAGTCGCTCCCGCCCGACGGCGTCAGCGCTTAGGATCTCGAGCACATCGACGCCGTGCCCGAAGATCCTCACCACCTCGCCATCGATGATCGCGGCTCGGACGCTGCCGCCGTGGTCCACTCTTCCAATCCGCATCTCGGCTCCTCGTTCGATTCAGATGGGCGCCGAGGCGGTCATGACGACCGCGTGGCGGGTGGCGTCCGGGTCGATCGGCACCGAGTGGTCCTGCTCCCACTTGCCCACCATCTCCGAGCCCTCGACGATCGCGCGGCAGCGCTCATAGCGCCGCGCCGTAAAGGCCTCGAGCGCTTCCGCAATCGGAACGTCCTTGGCCAGCTCCTCGGCCAGGACGATCCCGTCCTCGATCGCCTGGGCCGCTCCCTGCCCGCAGTGGGGCGTCGCCCCGTGCGCGGCGTCGCCGATCAGCACAATCGGCCCGCGATGCCACGGCGCCGGCACGATGATGTTCTCGATCGGGCGCAGGACGACGGCGTCGTCGTCGGTGATCTGTTCGCGCGCCTCGGCTACGGGTCCGGCGAATGACTCCAGGCGCCGGCGGTACACGTTGGAGGCGCCCTCGCGCTCGATCCTCGCTCGCCATTCGGGGATCGGGGTCTCGATGGTAAGGATGTACATGAGGTCCTGGCCGAGCGGCACGAAGCCAGCGCTGCCCTCGGGGCCGAAGAACATCCAGATCTCCTCGAGTCCCTCGATCCGTGGGAGGTTGTAGCGCCAGCAGATCTGTCCCGTGTAGCGCGGCTTGACGTCAGGACCAAACAGGCGCTCACGAACCTTCGAGTACAGGCCGTCGGCGCCGATCACGAGGTCGTAGCGTCGCCGCTCGCCGTCGGTGAAGGCGACGTCGACGTGGCCGTCGATCGGGGCGATCTCGCTGAAGGTGACGCCCGTGCGCACGTCGGCCCCCGACTCGAGCGTTCTGGAGGTCAGGATCTCGTGCAGCTTCGGACGGGTGAGCCCGTTGCCGGGCGGCAGATGCGGCGCGAGCGGCGGCCACTCGTGCGCCGCGACCTGCGTCTCGCCGTCGGCCAGCCATGTGCGGTCGCCGCGGATCGGCGCGCCCGATTTGACGCACGCCTCGGCCAATCCCAGCGAGTCGAGTGCGCGTAGGGCATTGCCGGGCTGAATGATGCCCACCCCGTAGACGCCCCACTGTGGATCGCGCTCCACCACGTCGACATCGAATCCCTGGCGTCGTAGCGCGATGGTGGTCGACAAGCCGCCGATGCCGCCACCGATGACGAGAACCTTCATCCTCCCTCCTTCACCAGAACAATTCTCCGATTCCGAATATTGATTCGGATAACCTATCGGGCGCCGGGTTGCCTGTCAACGTTCCGACGGTGACCAGGATCTCCGCCCGCTCCAGCACGACGATCACCCTCGCCCGCTGCAGCATGACGATAACCCCGTCCGCTCCAGCACGACGATAACCCCGCCCGCTGCAGCATGACGATAACCCCGTCCGCTCCAGCACGACGATCACCCTCGCCCGCCCCAGCATGACGATAGCCCGCCCGGTCTCGATGAGCCACCACCCTCCAGGACCGCGTGATCGTAATCACCGGGGCCGCCGGCGGCCAGGCTGCCGCGGAGGTGGCCGCTCCCCACGACGCGGGTGCGACCGTGATCGTGATGGTGTTCCTCATGTCGAATGAATGTCCATGCATGTCCGGTGCCGAGATCGCGGTTGACGGGGCTTCTCGAGCTGCGCCTCGGCCGAGGCCCTGTCTGACGCGATCAGCGACTAGGGAGGCGGCTGCCCGCGTGACCCAAACGATCGAGGAGACATGAACACACTGCGCATTCGGCGGATCATCACGGGGCACAACGCCACCGGCGAGGCCGTAGTCGCCGCTGACGAGCACATCGCCCGCAGCAGTCTGGCCGAGGACGCCGGCCGCACCGACGCGATCTTCTTCAGCCTCTGGGCCACCCACGAGATGCCCGTCGACCTCGGCGACGAGGCGACGACCCGCCAGCGGGCAGCCATGGCGACCACGATCGTCGGCTCGGGATCGGGCTCGGTGTTGCGGATCGGCGTTCTCGCGCCCGGCACCCGCTCGCCGATGCACCGCACCGAGAGCCTCGACTACGGCATCTGCCTCGAGGGCGAATGCGACATGGAGCTGGACGGTGGCGACACGGTTACCGTCCGGGCCGGCGATGTCGTCATTCAACGCGGAACCAATCACGTTTGGCACAACCGCAGCGACGCGCCGTGCCGCTTCGCCTGGATCCTCCTCGACGCCCAGCCGGTCGAGATCGCCGGCCGCCGGCTCGGCACGAGTTGGCGTCCGGAAGAGTGACCGTTGCGGTCCTGAACTCGCGAGCCGGAAGCCGGGACGAGAAACGCACGATATATATGTCGCTTTTTCGACCAGGCTACGCTGAGCCGGGCTGATCATCGGGCCGGCCCGGTTTCAGTCGGGAGCTCCGCACACTGGACGGGCGTGGAGATCGCCCGGCGCCGCACCGCACTGATTAG
>JAFAZZ010000023.1 GCA_019239375.1 Solirubrobacterales bacterium
GCGAAACGCACGATGATCACCTCGCCGCGCGCCCGCTGTCGCCTCCATCGATCGGCGCACAGGGTCGGGTCGCCGACGGGAATCTCACCCGCCGGCTCCCACAGATCCGTACGTGACGGTCTCCCGTCATATGGCTCTTCTCACCCAGTCGCTAGAACCCGTTCGTCCAGGCCCAGTGCTTGAACAGTCGAGGGGCACGCTCGGTGACCCCTTTCCACCAAGCAACGGCGCGCTTGAACGCCCGGAGCCGCTTGTACTTCTTGCGAGCCCAGCGCAGGATGTAAGCGTTGATGCGGCGGATCAGGCCCAACAGCGCGGTCCGGTAGTACCGGCCGTAGTAGTCAAGCCACCCGGGCACGATCTCGTTGACCCATGCCGCGAGTTCGTCCAGCGACAGCGTGGTCCAGCGGTGCAACCGCCAGCGGCTCAGGGCACGGCTCATCTTCTTGACCGCGTCCTGGCTGACGGCCGGGAGGAAGCCGTTGAAGATGGCTCCGTCCGGGCGCCGCGCCGAGCGTTTGGCAAACGTGTAGCCCAGGAACGTGAACGACGTGTTCTCATGCTCGTCGTTTCGGCCGTCCTGTGGGCAATACACGACCTTGGTCTTCTCCGGATGAAGCCAGAGACCGACCTCGCTCAGCCGGGCAGCGATCCGCTTTTGCAGATAACGCGTTTGCTTCTCGCTGACCCCATGCACCACAATGTCATCGCAATAGCGTTCGAAGTGGATGCGCGGGAACTCCCGAGCCATCCACTCATCGAATGCGTAATGGAGAAAGAGATTAGCGAGCAACGGTGACACCGCCGACCCCTGCGGGGTCCCACGGTCGCGCTGCTCCAGGGTGCAATCGGGATGCTGCAACGGCGCTTTCAGCCACCGCTTCACGTACAACACCACCCATTTCTGGTCGGTGTTGGCCTCGACCGCTTTGACAATGAGATCATGTGGCACGTTGTCAAAGAAGCCCGCGATGTCACAATCTAAGACCCACGGGTACCTGAAACCGCCGCGACGAAGTGGGAGCGACGGTCATCATCGGGCGCTCCCGCGAAGACCTGCTTTGCCGCTTGACCTCAACCGGTCAACGCACCACCCCTGACGTTCCACATCGTGTCACCCTGTCCGAGCGCTGTCGAGCGAAGGCCGTAGGCCGAAGCTCGTCAGCGCTCGGGAGCGCCCGTGTGGAGCCCGTCGATCAGCTCGGTGAGTTTCTCGGCGGGGGTCCGGAAGCCGAGCGTCTGGCGGGGCCGGCCGTTGAGCTTGCGGGCGACCTCGTCGAGCTCTGCCTGGGTCACCCCGGCGAGACTGTTGCCCTTCGGGAAGTACTGGCGCAGAAGGCCGTTGGTGTTCTCGTTCGACCCGCGCTGCCAGGGGCTGCGGGGATCGCAGAAGTACACCTCGACGCCGGTCTCGACGCTGAACCGCCGGTGCTCCGCCATCTCCTTTCCCTGGTCCCAGGTCAGCGAGCGGCGCAGCTGGACGGGCAGCGTCGTGATGCTCGCCTTGAGCGCCTCGCAGACCGGCTCGGCGTTGCTTCCGTCCGGTAAGGCGACGAGCTGGCAATAGCGGGTCTGGCGCTCGACCAGGGTCGCGATCGCCGACTCGCGACCTCCCATCAACAAGTCGCCCTCCCAGTGCCCAGGGACAGCCCGGTCAGCGACCTCCGGCGGACGCTCGGAGATCATCACCATTCCGGCGATGCAGCCGGGGCCCTGGCCGCGGTTCGAGTGTGCCCGGGCGAAGCGCTTCTGACGTCGAGTTCGCAGATGCCGGGTGAGCTCGCGCGCAAGCGACCCGCGCGCCTGCACGTACAGCGCCCGGTAGATCGTCTCGTGCGAGATCTGCATCTGCTCATTGTCGGGGTGCGCGAATCGCAGCCACCCCGAGATCTGCTGCGGCGAGTGATCCTGCCCAAGGCGCTCGATGACGAGCGCACGGAGCTCGAGACAGAGCTCGAGCTTCGTCGCTCGCGGGCGCCTGGCCCGCTCCCACGCCGACCGCTCGGCCACGTGTGCGCGATAGCGCCCACGGCCGCCGCAGCGGTTGATCTCGCGGGAGATCGTGGTATGCGATCGACCCAGCACACGACCGATCGCACGGGCTGAATCTCCTCGGGCAATCCCGCGCGAGATCTCCTCACGCTCACGCGAGGTCAGGCAACACGCCGCCCGACGACGCGACCGCGGCCGGATCCCTCCCATCCGCTGCAAGTACTTACTCACCGTCCGCTTCGGCAACCCCAGCCGCCGGCCGATCTCCGCCTCGCTCACCCCCTCCGCGCGCAGCACCCAGATCGCGTCCTTCGCAGCCTCGGCCAGATAGTGACCCCTCGGCATCCCAACACCTCCCTCGTTCGTCAGCGAATCGCTGACTCTCTCGGGTGGTGCGGCGGCAGCTTGAGACCGCCCATGAAAGCGGGTCTCGACCCGCACCGCGACCGGCCCCTGCTCCTCGCCAAAGGTGCGCATCTCCACCGCGTCGACGGTCCGGCGCCGTGACGGGTCACCTCGACAGCCCTCCTTTCCCCCACGAGCAGCAATCGGTGCTTGCTGGAGGTCGCGTCCATTTACCGCTGTAAATTCGCGCGCGGTTCAGGTTCCCGTTGGTGAGTCTATGCGGCGGTCACCTCCTCGGTGTCGGTAGTGGGTTGGGCGTTGGTGAGGTGTCAAATCTGGGGGTCCTATGGGTCGCGGTCATCTGCCGGAGCGGCTTAGAACGGCTTAGGACGCGTCGACCTGCAACCACTGGGTTGCGATGAGGGTGGGTGGAGGTGTTTCGTGCCTTTAGCCGGCGGCGAGACTGCCCACCTCCTCGTCGAGCGTGTCTTTGTCTGCCTGCTGGTACTTGATCCTGTAAAGGTGCTGGCGGTCGATCTCGGTGAACGTGGCGCCGTTGCTGGCGTGACTGAAGAACAGGTCGAGCACCGCCCAGACGAGCGTGAGGCAGCTGGTCTCGCCGGGGAACCGGCCCATCACCTTCGTGCGCCGGCGCACCTCACCGAGCGACCGCTCGAGGAGGTTCGTGCTCCGCCACCGTTCGCGGTGCCGCAGGGGGTATCGCAGATGGACGACGAGCGCGTCGAGGTCATCGGCGAGGCAGCGGGCAGCCGATTCGTAGCCGCGGTGCTCGAGTTCTGAGATCAGGACCTGGAGGCGGAGCTTGCCGTCTTTGACCGAGGTCGCGTCGGTGAGCGCTGACCAGTAGTTGAAGCGGATCCGGTCCTGCTCGTCCTTGGGCAGCTTCGCGAGCAGGTTCCGCAGGCGGTGAACGGCACAGTGCTGTCGATCGGCGCGCGGCCAGATTTCCTCGATCGCCGCGGTCAGCCCGGGGGCGCCGTCGGCGACGACCAGGCGTGGCGCGGCGAGCCCGCGGGCGATGAGATCGCGGCCGAGTTCGATCCAGTCCTCCTTGGACTCGCGCGCCCCCAGTCGTACGGCAACCAGCTCTCTGCTGCCGTTGTCCGTGATTCCCCAGGCGCAGATCACGCCCTCCTTCGGGCCGCTCGGGCGGACCGGGAGGTAGATCGCGTCGAGGAACAGGACGACCAGGTTGACGTCGTAGAGCGAGCGGCGACAGAACGCTGCGAACCGCTCGTGCAGCTCCGCGCAGATCGTCGCGACGGTCGACTTCGAGGTCTTCCCGAGCCCGGCCTCCTCGCAAAGCGACTCGACATCGCGCATCGACAGGCCCCTGACGAACCCGCCGATCACCAACGCCTTGAGCGGATCCGTCCGCAGCAGCCGCTTGCAGTGCCACTTCGGGAACAACCTCGAGACGAACGGGATCGCCGTCTCGCGGACCTGCGGGATCTCGATGCGCAGCTCACCCTCCCCCGTCTGCACGTGCCTGGGGCGGAACCCGTTGCGCTTCCCCGGTCCCGCCTCGGGCTTGCGCTCGTACCGAGCGCGACCCAGCCAGGTATCGAACTCCTCCTCGACCGCCCGCTGGACGATCAACCGGGCGCCGAGCCGGGCGAGCTCGCCCAGCATCTTCTGCGGGTCATCGACCAGCCCCCTACCCAGCAGCCTGTCAATCTCAGCTTGTATCTCCGCCGACGGCGGTACGGTGCGTCTCACGGCGTAGGCCTCCTTCATCGTCTTGGTAGGACTTGAGGGAACCTACGCCGTCGCTCTGACAGCACCCCCGCGGCTATTTACAGCAGTCTTTGGACGCGACCCTCTGCCCTGATCCGCCCTGCCTTCGTGTCCGGGCGGGTATTCGTCCGCCGACTTCTGAATTGCCCGTCGAATGCAGCGGCGTCAGGCGCGCGCCCACGTCGATGGTTGTAGCCCGATGCAGCAGGCAGGCTGAGGCTGTTCATTTGGCGACCGAGCGGCAGTCGGCCGCCCGCAGCGGGTGGCTACGGACAGGTCTGCGCGTATCTTTCGTATCTTCAGTCGGTGCGCCCCCGTCCGGCGGCGGTTCTGCGGAATATCTCTGTGACTCCAAACCGTGGCGTGAGACGCTCGACGACACGCGGTGCGAGCTGGGCAAGCGCGAGCATCGGTCGGATAGGGGCGCCGCTCTCGATGGCCTCGGGGCGATCTCGGCGGATCGCGTCGATCACTTCGTCCGCAACCTTCTCGACCGTTGTCGATCCGACAAGCCTGTTAGACCGGACGCCTTCCTCAAGCATCCGCTGGAACATGCCGTCCCCAGCCACGAATCCTGGGCATACGACAGAGAAACCGATGGGCGCGCGCAGGTACTCGGCTCGAAGCGACTGGGTGAGTCCTACAAGACCTGCCTTGGTCGCCGCGTACGGCTCCGAGTAGGCCGGTCCGAGCTTGCCTGCCAGCGACGAAATGAAGACAACGTGGCCCCGCCCGCGCGCGAGCATCCCTGGCACAACACGGTGAGTGAGCAATAACGGCGCCGTGAGGTTGATATCCACCGTGGAGGTCAACTCTTCGCGAGTGCAGTTTGTGAAGGCTGCCGTGTACTCCACTCCTGCGTTATTGATCAGAAGATCGAGCGGGCCGAGGGCCGCTTCACTCC
>JAFAZZ010000110.1 GCA_019239375.1 Solirubrobacterales bacterium
GTCGTGAGCGGGCGCGTCGCGTAGGCTCTGCTCCCTGAACCGCCCTGCCTGGCTCGACGCCTCGGAGCTCCGCATCGGTCTGGGCTGTATGCGGTTCTCGACCGAGGCCGCACGCGACGATGGGCTCGCCGCCGAAACGATCGCCGCCGCCCTCGAGGCCGGGATCACGGTGTTTGATACCGCCCACGCCTACGGGCAGGGCGAGAACGACCTCGGCCGGGGCGAGCGGCTGCTCGCCCGCGCCCTGACCCGCGCCGGCGCGCGCGCCCGGACCGGCGCCGGCACCCCCCGCGGAGCCCGCGCCGGCGCCCCCCGCCGCGCGCGCGTCATCACCAAGGGAGGCATGACGCGCCCCGCCGGCGCTTGGGTGCCCGACGGGCGGGCCAAAGCGATCCTGCGCGACTGCGAGGCCAGCCTGACCGCGCTCGACGGCGTCGCCATCGACCTGTACCTCCTCCACGCGCCGGATCCCCGCACGCCCTGGCGGACCTCGCTCCGGGCCTTGAAGCGCCTCCTCGACGAAGGCCTCGTGCCGCGCGTGGGGCTGTCCAACGTCAACCGCGGACAGCTCGATGACGCGCTCGAGATCCTTCCGGTCGCCGCGATACAGGTCGCCTTGAGCTTCCAGGACGATCGTGCGCTGCGGGCGGGCCTGGTCGAGCGCTGCGAGGAGGTGGGGATCGCGCTGATCGCCCACTCGCCGCTCGGTGGCCCCCGCCGGGCCGGTGGGCTGGCGCGGCATGCGGCCCTGGCCGACGCCGCCGCCAGCTGCGCAGCCACTGCGGCCGAGCTCGCGCTCGCCTGGCTGCTGCAGCTCTCCCCGGAGATCGTGGCGATTCCTGGCGCGCGCCGCCCCGAGACTGCGCGCTCGGCGGCCCGTGCTGCCGCCCTTATGCTCGCCCCGGAGACCACCGCCGCACTGCACGTCCCGCGTCCGATCCGCCGCGCGCCATCGCGCCGCTCCGACCATGCAAGCGTCGTGCTCGTTATGGGCATCCCGGGCGCCGGCAAGACGCGATTGGCCGAGGAGTACCGCGCGCGCGGATACCTTCGCCTCAACCGCGACGAGCGAGGCGGCGCCCTGCGCGACCTCGCCGAGGAGCTCGAACGCCGCCTCGGCCAAGGAACACCACGCATCGTCCTTGACAACACCTATCTGACTCGGTCGGCGCGCAGCTACGTCGTCGACGCTGCCGCCCGGCGCGGCGTCCCGGTGCGGTGCGTGTGGCTCGAGACGCCGCTGGCGCAAGCCCAGGTGAACCTCGTCGAGCGCCTGCTCGAGCGCTTCGGCGTCCTGCCCACCCCCGAACAGCTGCGCGAGCTGGCCCGGCGCGAGCCGGGTGCCCTCGCCCCCACGCAACAAATGCGCGCGCTGCGCGAACTCGAGCCGCCCTCGCTCGATGAGGGCTTCGCCACCGTCGAGGTGATGCCGTTCACCCGCACGCCGCCCGTCCGGCGAACGCGCACGGGCGTGTTCATCGCCGCCTCTGCGCTGTGCGCCCCGGGCCACGAGCAGGCGCTCGAACAACCAGGCGCCGAGACGCCTTACCTGGTCTTCGACTGGATTCCGCACGGCGCGGCCGACGCGCTCGAGCCGATGGTCGCGCGAGTGCGCGCCACCGTCGGCACGGGACTCGTCGAGGCCGCGTTCTGCCCCCACGGCGGCGGTCCGCCACGCTGCTGGTGCCGTCCGCCGCTTCCCGGACTCCCCCTCGCGTTTGCCCGGAGCCACGGCATCGACCTTGCTGGCTCGGTCCTGATCGGAACCTCCGCCGCCCACCGCACCCTCGCGCGCGCCCTCGGCGTTCGCTACAAACCGGCCTGATCCCGCATCAGCCTGCTGCTCATCATGTCCGGAGCCCCGTCGACCGGTGGAATATGGCGAAAAATTGGCGCTATACCGGCCAAAGGCGCCACGCCTGGGCTCAGCGCCGGCGGCGGCGCCGCGCGCGCCACTGCTCCGCGCGGATCGCCCACCGCTCGTGGTCGCGCCATCGCCCGGCGATCTTCAGGTAGCGCTCCGAGAACCCTTCGCGCACGAACCCGGCTCCCTGGACCAGCGCGATCGACGCGCGGTTTCCGGGCTGGATATTCGCTTCCAGGCGATGCAGCCCGAGCTCGGTGAACGCGCGAGCCAGCACGAGCTCGAGCCCTTCGCTCATGTAGCCCTGACCGGCGTAGGCCGCCACGCCGCCGTAGCCTAGGAACGCGCTCTGGAAGCCGCCCCGGACGATCTCGCTGATGTTGATGAACCCGACGATCGCGCCGTCTCCGATCCGGCACACCAGCATCGGATCGAATCGCTCGTCCTCGACGTGCCGAAGGAGCGTCTCGAACGACTCGCCGGTGGCCGCCGCCAGCCACGGGCGGTGGAGCTCGCGGCTTTCGTGCATCGCTGCGAGATAGGCCTCGCGATCGGCCGGCGTCGGCGGCCTTACCGATACACGCACCTTCGACCGGCGTGCACGCGCCATCCTTCCCCTTTCTAGCGGCTCCACACCGCGACCCGTCCCCGAGCGACCCTAGCACCCCCCCAGCCGGACGCCCGCCGAGCAGGTCATCCTCCTGACCCGCCGTCGGGCCGCGACACCACGAGCCTCAGGAGCTCACGCGTGTCCGCCACCGAGCCCAGGTGCCCGAGCTTGTCGGGATTGACGATCGAGTTCAGCGCGACGATCTCCCCGCCGGAGATCTCGAGCGCCCACACCGCGATAAGGCGACCGTCGCCGTCGAGCAGCAGCGCGCCCGGCGTCCCGTTGACCTCGACCCTCCGGATCGATGCGCCGGGGATCCGCGCGCCCACCCGAATCCAGTTGACCAAAGCCCGCGCCACCCGGCTGCGACCACGCAGCGCGCGAGCCAGCGCCGGCACCTTGCCCCCGCCGTCGCCGGTCAGCGCCACATCGTGCGCGAGCAGTGCCTCGAGGCCGGCCAGGTCGCCTTCCTGCACGGCCGCGAAGAATCGTCGCGCCAGCTCGTCGCGCTGCTCCCGCGAGGTGCGAAAACGCGGCCGGCCTTGCTCGATGCGCGCGCGCGCCCGACTCGCCAGCTGCCGCACGTTGTCCTCGCTCTTGCCCACGATCCGGGCGATTTCGTCGTAGCCGTAGTCGAACACGTCACGCAGCAGCAACACCGCGCGCTGCTCCGGCGAGAGGCTCTCGAGCAGCACGAGCATGGCCATCGACAGCGAGTCGGCCATTTCGGCGTGGCGGGCCGGGTCGTCGCTGCTGTCGGTGAGGATCGGCTCGGGGAGCCATTCGCCGACGTACTGCTCCCGCCGTGAGCGCGCCGAGCGGAGCTCGTCGATGGCCAGCCGGGTGGTCACCGTGGCTACGTAGGCCCGTGGCGAACCGATCCGCTCACCCGCCTCGAGCGTCCCGTGGACCCGCAGCAGCGCCTCCTGGACGATGTCCTCGGCCTCGGCGACGCTGCCCAGCATCCGGTAGGCGATTGCGAACGACGCCGGCCGCAGCTCCGCGAGCAGCTCCGCCTCATCCGGGCCGCTCACGCGGCGAATCCCTCACGCCAGGTCGGATGTCCCGGCCGCCAGCCGAGTTCGCGCTTGGCCTTGGCATTCGACGCTCCCCGCATCTCGGTCATCATCATCGCGCCGGCTTCGCCCGCGAACAGCCGCCCGACGAACCGCGGCACGCGCCACGGCTTGGGCGCGCCGAGCTGCTGGGCCAGCGCCGGCAGCCACTCGACGACCGGAGCGGGCTCGTCGTCGACGATGTTGTAGATCCCCCGCGTCCCGTGCTCGACGGCGGCCACCGTCGCCTCGGCAGCGTCAGCGATGTGCACGAACGACCACACCCCGCGACCGTCGCCGACGACGGGGAACTTGCGCTTGCGGATCATCTCGAGCTGTTCGCCGCCCGGAGCCATCGAAGTCCCCGGACCATAGAACGCGCCGTACCGGAGCACGATGCCCGGCGTCCATTCGGCGCCGATGACCGCCTCCTCCAGGTGGCGGATCGCCGCCATCGACTCGACCATCTCCCGCGGCGGCGTGGGATCGAGCGGATCCTGCTCGCTCTTCACCGGCCCGCCGGTTCGCGCGTACGGCCAGCTCGTGTAGCTCTGGGCGATGAACCGCCGCGCGCCGACCGCCCGCCCGGCTGACATGAGGTGATCGGTGCCCTCCGTCCGCAGCCGGTTGGTCAGCGCGAAGTCGCGGTCGAAGTGGCGCGGGTCCAGCGCGGAAATCGCCGTCAGCTGATGGACGATCACCTCCGGCTCGGCGTCGGCCACGGCCTCGGCGACCTGAACGGGATCGAGTGCATCGGCGACGACCGGCCGGGCGCCCAGATCCCAGAGCGCGGCTGCCTTGGACTCGGTGCGGGTCATCCCGATGACCTGATGGCCCGCCTCGAGCAGCCGGGGGACCAGCTGCCGCCCCATCACGCCGGTCGCGCCTGCCACTAATACTCTCATCATGAATTCCTCTCGTCATGGGTTGTTTCACCCTTTGACGAGGCCGCCCGGCCGCCTGTGACAGTTGCCTTCGGCCACGGGTTCCGCCACCCACTGGCGGGCGACGCTGGCCGAGCCGGCTGGTAAGTAGCTACTAGACCACGCCGGAATCGGTAAGCATCCTGGGTGGTGTCCGAATCGAACGGCTCGATGCTTGCCAATCTCGACCGACTCGTGGGTGACGGTGTCGAGGCGGCGGTGCGCGCCAAGCACGGTTGGCGCCTGCGTCGCCTCGGCTGGAACCACGCCCTGGACCCGTCCGGCCACGGACCCTGGGCCACCGGCGACCCGCCCCCGCGCCCCGGCTGCTCGCTCGACGTCCTGATCGACGGAGCGGACACGTTTCACGCAATCGCCGAGGCGATCGAGGGCGCCCATGATCACGTCCACCTGACGGGCTGGCATGTCGCGCCGCACTTCGAGCTCGTCCGTGGGGAACAGGGCCGCGGGATCGGGGAGCTTCTGGCCGCCGCCGCCGAGCGGGTCGATGTCCGCGTGCTCGTGTGGGCGGGCGCCCCAGTGCCCGCGTTCCACCCCACCCGCCAGGAGGTGCGCCGCGCCGTCGAGGAGCTGACCCGCGGCACCCGCATCCGTTGCGAACCCGACCCGCGCGAGCACCCGTTCCACTGCCACCACGAGAAAACCGTGATCGTGGACGGCGAGGTCGCCTTCGTGGGAGGCATCGACATCACCGATTACGCCGGCGACCGCTACGACACGCCCGACCATCCGGCTCGCCGGCGCCTCGGTTGGCACGACGTGGGCACGCGAATCCGCGGGCCTGCGGTCCGCGACGTGCACGACCACTTCGCGCTGCGCTGGCGCGCGCTCAGCGGTGAGGAGCTCGAGCGGATCCCGGCGCCGCCTCCGGCAGGCGAGCACACCGTCCAGGTCGTCCGGACCATCGCCGAGGACATGTACCAGGCGGTTCCGACCGGGGAGTTCCGCATCCTCGAAAGCTACGTACGCGCCATCCGCAGCGCGCAGCGTTTCGTCTACCTGGAGAACCAGTTCCTGTGGGCGCCCGAGATCGTTGACCTGCTCGCCGACAAGCTCCGCCGGCCGCCGTGCGACGAGTTCCGCGTCGTCATCGTTCTCCCCGCGCGGGCCAACAACGGACAAGACGAAACCATGGGTCAGCTCGGCGTCCTAGTGGGCGCCGACGATGATGCGGGGCGCCTGGTCGCCTCAACCATCCGCTCGCTCTCCGGCCACCGCGACGACCGCCTCTACGTGCACGCCAAGGTTGGGATCGTCGACGACACGTGGCTCACGGTCGGATCGGCCAACCTGAACGCTCACTCGCTGCTCAACGACACCGAGATGAACGTCGTCACCGACGACCCCGGCCTCGCCCGCGACACCCGTTTGCGCTTGTGGTCAGAGCATCTCGGCGTCGACGTCGCCGGCCACGAGCCGCACGCCGTGGTGGACGAGCACTGGCGTCCGACCGCCTTCGAGCAGCTTCAACGCCTGCACGCCGGCGAGCCGCCGACCCACCGCATCATCGCCCTGCCCGGGCTCTCGCGCCGCTCGCGCCGGCTGCTTGGACCGCTGGTCGGTCTAGTGGACGACGGCTAAAGAGCCCGCGCGGGTTCGCGCCCCTGCTCGCGCACCCACTGCCCCACCAACCCGCGCAGGTGCGCAATGAACCGCTCGTGCTCGTGGGCCGGGTAGGTGGTCCGCACGCTGTCGACCAGGAGCCGGTCGAAATCATCGGAGTCGACCCAGTCGAGCACCAGCTCGTCCACGTGAGCCAGGCGACCAGCGCAGAAGTCGTGGTAGCAGTCGGCCTCGAAGTAGTCGTCGATCAAGTTGCCGTACGCGGCCAGCTTCCCCCGGTAACCAAGATCATGGCGATCGCCGATCTCGAAGTAGCTGCGCGTGTCGAGGTCGAGCCGCGGCCGTCGGCGAGTGACTAAGCAGAACGTGCACCACTTAAGCAGTGTCTTCATCGCCCACGGGAAGTAGTAGTGGAGGCTGGTCAACGCCACGTCCGGCGACGCGTTGGCGTAGTCGATCGGATGCACCTCCTCCCCGCGCACCAGGCACTCGCACGAGTTGAACTCCCAGCGAAAGAACGCGTTGACCAACCGGCTGATCGTCAGTACCTCGGCACCCACCTCGGGCGAGAGGAAGTCGTGCGCGACGGCATAGCGGTCGTGCATGGGCAGCTCGGGGCGGAACTTCATCACCATCGTCTCGGGCCCGATTGACAGCGAGCGGGCAAACACATCGAAGTCCTCCACCGCGGCCTGCAGGTGCATCAGCCGGCGGCCCGAGGCATCGTAGGCGCGCTGCAGCTCGACGCGGTTGCGCACGCGGCTCACCCCGATCCACTGCCCGCCGTCGTAGGGCTTCATAAACAGCGGGTAGCCGATCCGCTCGGCGATCTCGGCCAGGTCGAACGGGCGGTTGTACCTCGCTGCCGTGTACTGAAAGCGCGAGTTGTCCGGTGGGTCCTTGTGCGGCACCAGTACCGCCGGGGAACCTTCAGACCAAGGCGGATCATCGCGCAGTAGGCGGCGTGCTTCTCCATCGATTGAAACGTGAACGGGCTGTTGAGCAGGTACACGTCGTTCATCAGTGCGACCTTCTTGAGCCACTCGCGCGGGTGGTAATACCAGTAGGCGAGGCGGTCGATGACCAGCTCGTACGCCGGCCGGTCGCGCAGGTCGAACGGCTCGATCGTCATCCGCTCGGTGGCGATCCGATGCCGGTGTCCGGAGGCGTCGGTGATCGGGCCAAGCCGCGCGACCAGGGTCTCGAAAGCGCGCGGCCAGTCCTCCTCGGTGCCGAGCAGCAGGCCGATGAGATGCGTCGTCTCGGTCATCGATGGCCCGCCCCAAAGTCGCTCATCAGCTGAAGCGTGGCAGGTGCTGCGCCAGCTGTCTTCGCCACCAAGGCCAATCGTGCGCTCAACGCTCCGGCCACGCGCGCGCCAGCAGGCGCGTCAGATGCGGGTGCAGCGCGTCGCGCCAGGCCGTGTAGTTGTGCAGGTCGGGCACCTCGACCAGCCTCACGAGGTATCCCTGCTCGCCCAGCGCAGCCGCCATCAACCGGTTGTTGTGGATGTTCTCCTCCTCGACCCCGCAGGTCATCGCCACCGGCAGCGGATCCGGATGCGCACCGGCCCGCACCACGCCACGCACGAACCGCGCGATTCGTCCGTACCGCGGGAAACCAGACTCGTGGCGATCGAACCAGGGCGTAAAGAAGCTGCCCGATTGCAGGAACAGCCCGGCGAAGGTGCCCGGCCACGCCCGGTGCGCATGGAGCATGGCCAGCGCCCCCAGGCTGGCACCCATGCCGACCGGCCGCCCCGCCACTTCGACGTTTTTGCCCAGGACCGGCAGGATGCGCTGGGACAGCGCGCGCCCGTAGGTCGCCGAGGCCGAGTACCACTCGTCGCGATCGCCCGGCGGAAGCAGGGCAAGGCGAAACGGCGGCACCGCCCGCCGCTCGATCATCGCGCCGGCGTAGCGGGTCAGCGCCGCCAGCTCGTGGTACTCCGGGCCGTCGTGCGCGACCAGCAGCGGCAACTGACCCGCGCCCGGGGACCACACCCGGATACTTAGCGCCCGGCCGAGCAGGCGCACGCCGAGTTCTTCGAAGCGCGCCGGCCCGGCCGCCCAGTCGAGCCAGGCCGGCGGACGGTATCCCGGGGCCAGCAGGACCGACTTCTCTCCGAACGCCCCGGGCGCCCGCTCGGGGTTCTCCGGGTCGCACACCACATGCTTGGAGCCGTCACGTCCAATCACCTCGAGCTGGTACTCGAGGCGCGCCACCCGCGCCTCTCGAGGCAGGCGCAGAACCCAGCCGCCGTTCTCGGGCACGAAGTCTCGCTCCGGCAGCGGCAGGTCCGAGCGCAGGCGCACGGCGGCGTAGCGCCGCTCGCGATCCTCGAGGCGCAGATGGTCGAGCACGGCCCCGAAAGTAGCGGTACGGTGGCCTCGTGGCCTACTCCGTCGTGCACGTTGACGAAATCGAGGGCGCCGGCCCGGGAGGCGCCGTGCGCTTCGTGAGACGCGAGCTCGGGGTGCAGGCTTTCGGCATCAACTGGTACGAGCTGCCACCGAACGCGAAGGGCCACGAGCACGACGAAGCCCGCTCAGGTCAGGAGGAGGTCTCGCTTGTGGTTCGCGGCGGCGGCCATTGGCGGATCGACGGCGACGAGGTCCCCGTCCACGCGGGCAGCTTCGTGCGCTTCGATCCCGAGGCGACTCGCTGCCCGGTGGCCGGGCCGGAGGGCATGACGTTCGTGTCGGTGGGCGCCCGCCGGGGGGCCTACGAGCCGCGCGGCCCGTTCTAGTCGCCCCGTCCGTAAGTCGTGCGCCACGACTTACGGACGAGCCCCTTAGAGGCGCAGGGTCATGTAGGTGCTGTTCGGACTGAGCCGGTATTGCCCGAACGGCTCGCACGGCTCGAACCCGGCACCCGCGTACAACGCGCGCGCCGGCGCGAACGCCGCCATCGAGCCCGTTTCGAGGCTGAGGTGCCGGTAGCCCTCGCCCCGCGCCACCGCGATCAGGTGCTCGAGCATCCGCCGGCCGATTCCGCGGCGCCGCGCCGCCGGCACCGTGTGCATCGACTTCACCTCGGCGTGCTCGGCGTCGAGGCGCTTGAGCGCTGCCACGGCCAGCAGCACGCCGTCCTGCCGCAGGCTGAACAGAATCACCGATGCCTCGAACAGCTCGTCCGCGTCCATCGCGTGCGCGTCCTCGGGCGGCGTCTGGCCGCGCGCGAAGGCGAGATGCGCCTCGAGCAGCCGGCGCACGTCTGGCGCGCGCGGATCGTCGATGGCGATCTTACCCTCGGCCACTGCGCGCACGGCCGACAGGAAACCAGATGGCTACAGGCGCTTGATCCGCCAGTACTGCGTGTCCTCGTCCTCGCTCGCCGGGTGTGAACGCCACAGAAGCGGGACTAGGGACACGCCCACGACCACCGCGATCCGCGCCGCGTAGCGGCGCGCAGGTCGGCCCGCGACCTGCGCGCCACCTACCGGTCGATCCTCAGCCCAGGCGGATCGCCCTCTCGAGCGCCTGCGCCAGGAGCGACTGTCCGGCGTAGCTCGGATGGATGCCGCACTTGGTGGATGCGTTCACCAGCTGGGTGAGCAGCCCCGCGTTGCACGTGCTCCCGCCCGAGTGCGCGGCCGCCCTCTGCAACTCGCCGAAGCCGTCTGCCACGACAACCTTGAACGGCGCGGCGGAGGTGTCAACCGTCTGGTTGAGCAGCGCCGACTGGGTGATTGCGGCCTGCGACGAGTAGTCAGGCGAGTAGTAGTTGACGATCGCCAGCTGACCGCCGTAGTGCGCCTTGTTGCGGATCGCCGACAGGATCGTCTTGACGTTCTTGCCGAGCGCGGCGAGGACCCCGGCCTGCTCGGTGAGGCTGGCGCAATGGTCCGCGGTCGTCGCCTGGCACACGAAGTAGTCATTCGCGCCGATCATCAGCGACACCAGCCGGACGTTCTTGTGCCTGTGTAGGTAGTTCAGTGCGTAGGCGAGCTGCGATCCGCTGTAGCTGACGTGCAGGGGGCCCAGCTTCCGGTAGGCCTGGCCTCCCGGCACCACGGCGCTCTCGCATGCGAAGCTCTGCGCGTTGGCGTCGATGAGGCTGGACGACGTCTCCCCTGGGCAGGCCGCGTTGGCGACCGTGAGATGCAGCTCCGAGCCGAGCATCTCCGGGTAGCCGATGAAGCTCGACGCGTCGCTGTAGTTGGGCGCGGGCACGACCTGCGGCTCCTCGTAGCCGAACGTGACCGAGTCGCCGAGCGCAATATAGGCTGAGCCCCGGGTGACCGGAGTATGCGTCGTGACGGTCGGCTTCTTCGGCTTGTGCTTCTGGCTCTTGGCCAGCGCCTGGCCGCTCACGGCCACGAGCAGCGTCACCGCGCACACCATCACCATCATGGCCCTGAAGGCCCGCCGATGGGCCGCCGGCATTCCTGCCACTGCATTCATACGTCTTCCTTTTCTCGCCGCGCCCGCGATTTCGCCGCGTGAACCGAGCGGGCGCCCAGTTGGCGGCGTGGCGCTAGTGGATATGTCGGTCCTGTGAACTCGGAGCGGACGAAGAAGTTGCGGTCAGTCGCGTCAACGCGCGCCGAGCGCCAGCGTCCGCCGCAGGAAGTCGTGTTCGGCAGCGAGCGCAACCTTGGCCACGCTCATCGGTAGCGAGAGGAATCCATGCGGAGCCTCGGGCCAGATCCTCAGCTCGCTCGGGTGACCGGCCTGACGCCAGCGCGCCTCCATGAACAGCGTGTCGTCGAGCAGCGGGTCCTCGGTGCCGATCGTGAAGATCGCCGGCGGCATGTCCGACAGATCCGCGAACAGAGGCGAGATGTCCGGGTCCCGGCGTTGTTCGCGATCCTGCGTCGGCAGAAACTGCTCGGCGAACCAGGCGATGATCGGCCCCGACAGCACCAGGTTGCGTTCCCCCCAAAGCCGCTGACTGGGCGTCATCGACAGATCGAAGGCGCCGTACTGGAGCACGGCCGCCCCGAACGCACCGACGATTCCGTGGCGATCGCGCAGCCGCAGCAGCGTGGCCGCGGCGAGCTGTCCCCCCGCCGAATCGCCGCCGATCCCGCGCGGGCCGGGAGCGCCGACCGCGTCCTGGCCCTCCTCGCTGAGCAGCCACAGCGCGGCCGCCTCACAGTCATCGGGGCCGGCGGGATAGGGATCCTCGGGGGCGAGGCGGTAGTTGACACTCACCACCGTCAGGCCGGTGTCGCGGGCCAGGCGCTGGAGACGAAGGTCCTGGGCATCACTATCACCGAGCGTCCAGCCTCCGCCGTGAAGATGTAGGAAGGTACCGGTCGGCTGGCCCTCGGGCGCGATGATCCGCAGCGAGAGCGCACCGCCAGGGCCGCGGATCTCGAGCGTGCGCGCCTCCGCCACGTACACCGGCGGCGGGAAGATGCCGCGTCCCTCGCGTCGCGCGCGGCGGCTCTCCTCCGGCGGGACGGTGTTGACCGCTGGGATCGTGGCCAGCAGCCGCTCGAGCTCCGCGTTGAAGGCGCGCGTCTCGGCCAGCAGCGACTCTGCATCGGGCGTGGTCATGGCTTTCGAGCGCGCGACTGTACCCCGTTGCCGGCCGGCTTGCTTGCCGGCCGCTCTTGACAGCGCCGGCGCGCCTTTACTAGCTTTCGCCGCGTTCGCATGGTAGACGGACTGTTCGGAGACCGAACAGTCCGGCCCAAAGGCGCAGAGGCGCCCGGACAACAACAAACAGGCTCAATCGAAGCCAAGCTCAGCTGTGGTGCCGGCCCGACGGCCTGGGCTGAAACGCTCGCCCTCGGGGCACCACGGCTGGGCCTCGCTAACCTTTCGCTTCGCGACGGACTTCAGGGGCCCGCGAACCACGTGGGTCAGAACCGCCGGCTGCCTTGCCGGCGGCCACTCACGCCGCGCTTGTACAGTCGGTCGCGATGCTTGATCTCGACGCGTATCTCGCGCGAATCGGACTGCGCACGGATCCCGAGCTGGCCGAGGTGCACCGCGCTCACGTCACCTCGATCCCGTTCGAGAACCTCGACCCCCGGCGCGGAATCCCCGTCTCGCTCGCGCGCGAGGACCTCGAGCGAAAGCTCGTGCACGAGCGCCGCGGCGGCTACTGCTTCGAGCAGAACCTGCTTCTGACTTCGGCACTTGAGGCCCTCGGCGCCGAGGTCGACATGCTGCTCGCCCGGGTCCGAGTGGGCGCCCCGCCGGGCAACCCCCGCCCCCGCACCCACCTCGTCCTGCGCGTTCGTGTCGATGGTGGCGAGTGGCACGCCGATGTCGGCTTCGGGCACGGCACCCTGCTCGAGCCCATCCCGTTCGGCCCCGGCGAGGTACACGAGCAGTCAGGCTGGCACTTTCGCGTCGTGGAGGACGGTCCCGAGCTCGTCCTCCAGACCATGCAGGGCGGAGAGTGGAGCGACCTCTATGGCTTCGCGCCCGAGCCGGTCCCGCTAATCGACGTCGAGACCAGCAACTGGTTCACCTGCACGCACCCGCGCTCGCCTTTCGTCACCGGCCTGATCGTCAGCGCCCAGCGGCCGGACGGCACGCGCGAGTCACTGAGCGACTGGCAGGGGCTCTCGCTCACCGAGGAGACGCCGAGCAGCGTTTCCGTCCGCGCCGTCGAGCGCGGCGAGGTGGCGACGCTGATCGCGACGCGATTCGGCCTGGATGGCTTCGATGCCTAGCGATGGGCTGACCGTCGTTGTCACCGGTCCGACCGGCACCTTCGGCTTCGGGCTGATCCCGCTCCTGGAGGCAGAGTCGCGCGTGGCCCGCGTCGTTGGCATTGCCCGCCGGCCGTTCGATCCCTCCGCCCACGGCTGGAGCAAGATGGAGTACCGGCAAGGCGATGTCCGCGACCCCGACTCGCTTCGGACGACGGTCGCCCAGGCCGACGTCGTGGTCCATCTCGCGTTCATGATCTCCGGCACGGCCGCTCATGAGACCGTCCGAGCGATCAACGTCGAGGGGACCCTCAACGCGTTCGCGGCCGCGGCCGCCGCCGGCGCGCAGCGCTTCGTGTACGCCTCCTCGGTCGCCGCGTACGGCTTTCACTCCGATAACCCGATCGGGATGACCGAGGAATGGCCCGTGCGTCCCGCCGAGCACCTGTTCTACGCACAGGAGAAAGCCGAGCTCGAGCGGCTGCTGGCCGAACAGGCACAGGAGCATCCCGACGTTCAGCTGTACCTGCTGCGTCCGCCGATCGTTCTGGGACCGCATGCCGTCGGCGCCAAGGACGCGTTGCCCGCGCCGGTCGCGACGGCCGCCCAGCAGATGCTGCGCCTGGCCCACCGCTTCCGCGTCCCGGTCCCCGTCCCCACCCCGGACCTGCCCGTGCAGTTCATCCACGAGGACGACGTCGGCCAGGCTCTGCTCAAGTGCGTGCTGGCCGAGGGTCCTCCCGGCGCCTACAACATCGCCGGCGACGGTGTGCTCACCGCGGCCGACGTGCTACGCGAGCTTGGCCTAACTCCACTGCCCCTTCCCGCCGCGCTCGCCCAGGGGGCGGCGGAGCTCGCCGGGCTGATCCCCCGCGCGTCGTTCATCCCCCCCGCCACCGAGTGGGTGGAGGCGATCAGCCACCCGGCGATCATGGACACGACCAAGGCGCAGCGAGAGCTTGGCTGGCGCCCGCGGTACACGGGTCTTGAGGCGCTGCGCGACACTCTCCGGGCCTCCGATCACCCGACCTGATCGTTGGACTCCGGGCGGCCCGTGCGGGACACTGCGTCTCGTGCTCGGACCCGGCGCGCACCGGAACCGGCTGGCTCGGACCCTGAACGCGGCATACGCCGAGGGCCTCCTGAGCGAGCACACGCTCGCGCACCGGCTGGACATGCTGTTCGCCGGAGCGGTGATCGACCCCGCCCGAGTGGTCGGGGACCTCACTCGCCGCGCGCCGCGCGGCCGGGTCCCCCGCCGTCTGCTCACTGCACTGACCGGGCTCACCCGCCCGAGCCCGGCGGTCGCCCGCGCACCCGCCAGCCCGAGCTTGCTCGCGCTCGATTGGAACGGTGCTCGCGACGAGCTCCTCATCGGCCGCCACCCGAGCTGCGACGTCGTGGTTCGGGCGGACACCGTGTCCCGCCGGCACGCGCGGCTCGTCTTTCGCGACGGCAGCTGGATCGTCCAGGACCTCGACTCGACCAACGGCACCCAGCTGAACGGTCACCCCGTGGGCCGATGCCGGCTGCGTCCCGGTGACCAGCTTGCGCTGGCCGATCAGCTCCTTCAGGTCGACTGAACCGGATCTGACGGCGGGTAATCCACTGCTAGCCTGCCCGCACCGTGAGCCTCATCCTCTACCTGATCATCCTGGCTGTCTCGGGGCTCGGCTGTTCGTGGGCGCCCTGGCCAGGCTGTCGCTGCAGGGTCGCGATCCGATGACGATCCCCCAGACGATCCTCCTCGGCCTGGCCGGCAACCTCATCGCGGGAATCATCGTCTGGCTGGTCTGGGGCCACGGCGTGCCGGCATCGTTCCTTTCGGTCGCCTGCTCGAGCGTGATCCTGTACTTCATCCGCCGCTCCCGCGGCGGTGGGTTGTCGCACCCGAGCGCTTAGGACCGTCCAGGCGCACACCAAAACCCCGGCGGCGCCCGCGTGCGCTACTGGAAGATCTCGGTCGTGCAGTCTCCGCCCGGCAGGTGGATCTCGTGCGGGCGGGCCCCATCGGCCTGCTCGTGGAAGTCCACGAAGAAGCTCGGGTCGAGGGCATAGCTCCCGTCCGGCTGGCGCTCCAGCTTGAC
>JAFAZZ010000413.1 GCA_019239375.1 Solirubrobacterales bacterium
CGCTGTTCGGCCTGACCGTCCCGCCTAGCACGGGCAAGGTGTACCTCGTCGACGACGGCAACAACACGCTGGCGGTGCTCCAGCACTGACACACACCGCGCGGGGGGCCGACCCCCGGTGGGGCCGGCCCCGCTAACTGTCCTCGCAACCGCCCGATCAGGAGCAGTTACGACGCACGCAACGCCTCGAGCTCCGGCAGGCTCGTCGACTGCGCCCAGCGCTCCTCGACCCGCGACGCGGCCGCGCGCGTCGCGGGCGGCATCCACTTGCCACCCTCGGTCGCGGCGCTCGGCGGTCGCGGCTTCGGCCCCGCTCGACGTAGACTGCGCGATCGAAAAATCGCCATCCTGATCATCTCGGCGACGCTGTGGCGACAGCTCCATCGCCGGCTCGGCTGCCGAGACCGACGGATCGACCAGGCTCGTCTAGGCCTCGGCAGGGTGCGTCTGTCGGAGATGGTCACCGGTGAGCCGGGAGGCGAGTTCGTGACGGGAACGAATGCCGAGCTTGACGAAGATGTTGCGGAGGTGGTATTCGATCGCCTTGGGCGTGAGGTACAGCTCCGCGCCGGCCTCCCGGTTAGACTTGCCGGCGGCAACCAGCGTGGCCACGGCTTGCTCGCGCGGGCTCAGTCGCAGATCGGCCGCCCCGTCGGAGCGGATGCGCACTCCACAGGCCGAGAGTTCGGCGTCGCAGCGCCGGACGAACGGTTGCGCGCGCAGGCGCTCGAACCGCTCGCGGGCGAACTGAAGACGCGACGCGGCCGCTCTGCGCCGGCCGGTCTTGCGCAGGAGATGGCCGTAGGTCAGCCCGAGCTTTCCTTCGGATAGTGACGACCCCACGCTCTTCGCGGCGGCGTCGGCCCGGAGGAAGGCATTGCGCGCCTTGACGGTGTTCCCCCGCGCGTGCTCGAGCGCACCGCGCAGGCGCCAGGCGTCGACCGTCCCCACGTTGTCCGGACCTTCGATCCGATCCTGTCCGATTTCGACGAGGAGTCGAGCCGCCTCGCTCAGCCGTCCGGCTTGGAGCAACGCCTCGGCTTCGAGTTCGTAGGTCCGCCGCCTGAACGCGCCGGCCACGTCCTGGGGAAGGGTTTCCCACAGCGATCGGAGCGCATCGAGCGCGCCCTCCGGATCGTCTCGAGTGCAGGCGAGATGTGCCCTCGCAACCCCGACGTAGAAGAGGTTTAGCGAGAACGGGGCGTGCTCGGCGAGGCGATGGCCCACGTCGATGTGTCCCGTGGCGAGCTCCCATTCGCCGCGCCCGGTGTAGAACAGGCTCGCCATCGCATGCGCCACGGGAAGCTGCCACTCTTGGCCTGAGTCCTCAGCGAGGGAGACGGCAAGGTCTGCATGCGCCGCGCCTTCCTCCCATCGTCCCAGCCGATACTCAGCCTCGGCCAGAGAGCTGTACGCGCTGGGGAGGCTGCGCGCGAGAGCACCGACTCTGGACCATCTGATCACAGCATCCAGGTCATCGACGGCGCCGTGGAAGTCGCCCGCCTGCGCTTTGATGCCCCCGCGGGTGGCTATCAGCTCGGCGTCGAACGGCTTGGGCGCGATGCGCGAGGTCGAATGCGAATCCAGCTTCGCGACGGCGTCGCGCTCCCGCCCACAAGCGGCCAAACCAAGCGCCAGGCCTTGACGCGCGGTGAGCTCGACCGTCGCGGTAGCGAGCGGATCTTCCAGGGCCCGCTGCGCCCATTCGATCGCGTCAAACCCCCGGCCGGCGTACGCACAAATGATCGCGAGCGAGGAGGTTACGCGTGCGGACAGCTCCGGGTCGTCACCGAAATCCCGGCGCTCCGTCACCGCCATCAGTTCCTCGATCGCCTGCTCAAGGTTGTAAGCCGACGCCGTGAGGCAAGCGAGTGCAAAGCTTCTCCCGGGACTGTCGCTGCAGGACGCGATCGCGTCACGCAGCCCCTGCAGCCGCGGCACCTCCCCGGCCACTCCGAGCGCGTCGACCGCGCGTAGCAGGAACCTCTCACCCAGCTGGCGGGTCGCGGCCACGCGGAAAGCCAGCAACAGATGGTCGATGCCGGCCATCAATTTGTCCTCCATCACCTCGGCATAACCGGTCGCGCCGAGCTCGGTCGCCAGCTCGTCGTCGGCGTCGGTGCTGGCGGCTACCCGGTGGGCGAGCGACGTTGTGCCCGAGCTCAGCTTGGCAACCGCCAAATGCAGCGCGCGCCGTCTACTCAGCGGGAGATCATCGTAGATGGCTGCTTGGGCGAGCGGATGCGAGAAGCTCACCTCTGCCGGCACCCGCCCCCGGAGCAGCTCCAGCAGGTCTGCCGCGAGCGCCTCATCGAGAGCGTCGAGCGCGTTGTCGAGCTCGGCCACCGCAGCGGCCAACGCCACCGTGCACCGGGCCCCCGCGACCGCTGCCGCGGCAGCCAGATCCTGGGCGGCCGGGCTAAGCCGCGCGAGCCGTGCGAGCACGGTGGCGGCGAATGAATGGGGAGCCGGCAAGGTCCCGTGCTCGAGCCCGAGTGACTCCGCCGGCAGCTCGCTCACCAGCGCGCGGAGGTAGAGCGGATGACCGCGGGTATGCTCGCGCAGGCGCTCGGCCGCGACCGTGCTGAGCGGCTTGTCGACCAGCGAGTTGGCCAGCAGCCGGACCTCGCGACGATTGAGGCCGGCCAGCCTGATCCGCCGCACACGCTCCGCATCGCTGAGGAATCGCGCCCAGCCCGCGCCGGCTGCCTGGGCACCTTCGGGACGGGTCGCGATCAACACGCACACGCGGTCCGCGCACAGGCGGCGTAGGGCGAACAGCAGGGCCCCGGCTGATGCCGCGTCGATCCAGTGCGCGTCATCGAGCACGATCAGCACCGGTCCCTCGTCCTGTAACGACCCCACTACCGCCAGGACCTGCGCGCCGACCACGAACGGGCTAGCGGACGAGCGGCCGCCGGCTGCCAGTTGCGACGCCTCCGCGCCGCCGGGGGACGGCGTGTGTGACATGAGCTGCGATACGACACCCAGATCCAAGCTGGTTTCGGACTCCTCGCCGCTGGCTTCCAGCACCACGAATCCTTCGGCGCGGTCACGGCACTGTCCCACGAACGCGGTCTTGCCAATCCCGGGCTCGCCCTCGATCACGATGACCTGGGGATCTGAAGCGCGCGCCGCCGCGAGGCCATCGGCTACAAGCGCCAGCTCCGCCTGGCGTCCGACGAATACACCTCGGCCCGTCTTGACCCCGCCAACCGACCTCACATGTACAGCCTATCGCTCGTGCCGTGCGCTTCAGCCGATAACACCGGTCGCGGTCCACCGCCTCTTGCCGATCGAGTTGGGGCAAGAACACGGTGATTGCGTCCGCGGCCAGGATCACACGCGGGGTTAACCAGGCCCGATACCACTCTCCCCCGGTTGCCATTTGCCGGTATGGACACGGTCCTCGGGCTGGCCGACCCCGGGACACCCCTAATCGGCCGACGGACCGAACAGGAGCACCAACAGCGGCACATGGGAGCCGATCGGAATAGGTTCACCTGGCCGCAGCACGCACGGGACCTATCGATACTGGAGCGCCGTTTGCAGACTCCTAGGCATTTCTCTAGGGAGACCCCTAGTGCGAGCGGATTGCCTCCGTGAGATGCTGGCGATGTCAAGCGAGCAGTAAGGGGCGGCGTTGCCGGTGGAACTAATTATGCAGGTATCGCGCGGGGAGGACAGTCGTCTGATCGGGAGCGTGCGGAGCCCGCAGGACGCCCACGTCCGCGAATTCTCGGGAACCCTCGAGCTGATGCGGGTGTTCGAGGAGCTTGTTCCAACCGAGCCCGCCGGCCGCCGGCCAGACGCCTCCGCGGGCGACGGTCGATCCCGGGAGCACACCGGCCGCGCGGCACCAACTCACCAGAGGGATTCCCAATGACCAGGGTTTTGTACGGGTTGTCGCGGTTCTGCGTGCGTAATCGGTTTGTCGTTCTCGCCGTGTGGCTGGTTGCGACGGCCGTGCTGTTGGCGCTGTCGCACCGGCTGGGGGATAACAGCAACGACAACTTGTCGTTGCCAGGGGCCAACAGCCAGCGGGCCACCGACGCTCTGCAGAAGTCGTTCCCGGCCCAGGCGAACGGTGTCAGTCCGATCGTGCTGCATGCCAAGAGCGGGAAGCTGACCGACTCCAAGTATGCGAGTTCAGTCAACGAGGCCGCGGCGGACGTGGCCAAGGCCCCGAAGGTGGCTTCGGTGGTAAACCCGTTGACTCCGCAGGGCGCTTCGCAGCTGAGCAAGGATCAGACGACCGGGTATCTGTCGGTCGGGTTGTCGGTGAGCCCGGGTGCGCTGTCGGTCGATCAGGCGCAGCAGATCATCGATGCGGCGGCCAAGCCGGCGCACGCGGCGGGGCTCCAGGTGGAGACGGGGGGTCAGCTTGGTCAGAAGGTCTCCAAGCCCGCCACCGAGTCCAGCGAGCTGATCGGGATCATCGCGGCGATGGTGATCTTGACGTTCACGTTCGGGACGGTGGTGGCGATGCTGTTGCCGATCGTCGGCGCGATCGTGGGGTTGGCGTGCACGTTGGCGATCATCCGGATGCTCAGCCATGTCGCCACGGTGCCGACGGTCGCGCCGACGTTGGCGACAATGATCGGCCTGGGGGTAGGGATCGACTACTCGCTGTTCATCGTCACCCGCCACTTCCGGGGGCTGGACGAAGGGCTGGAGCTGCGGGAGTCAATCGCGCGGGCAGCGGCGACCTCCGGCGGGGCGGTGTTCTTCGCCGGCTGCACGGTGACGACCGCGCTGGCGTCGCTGGCGGTGGCCCAGATTCCGCTGGTCACAACGATGGGATTCATGGCGGCGATCGCGGTGGTGGTCGCGGTGCTGGCGGCGCTCACGCTGTTGCCGGCGATGCTGGCGATCCTCGGGCCGCACATCAACTCGTTGCGGGTGCGCCATCCACCGTCCGATAAGCAAGCGCAAAGTGGGCTCTGGGCCAAGTGGGCGCGCGACATCGCCAAGCAGCCGATACTCGCGGGCCTGGCCGCATTGGCGATCCTGATTCCACTGGCGATCCCGCTGCTGTCGCTCACGCTGGGACAGCAGGACACGGCCGCGCTGTCGACGTCCACGACCGCGCGGCGCGCTTATGACCTGATCTCGGAGAAGTACGGGGCAGGGGTCAACGGACCGCTGATCGTGGTCGCCACGCTCGGCTCGAAGGCCGATAACCCCAACGACTCGCGGCTGCAGAGCTTGCAAAAGGGCGTAGCTTCAACCTCGGGAGTGGCGGCGGTCACCCCGGTGCAGCTCGACACGGCCGGAACAACGGCCTACTTCAACGCGATCTCCAAGACCGGTCCGGCCGAGCAAGCGACCACCAACCTGGTCAGCGCGCTCCGTGACAGCACCATCCCCAAGGCCGAGAAGGGCACCAACATGACGGCCGAGGTCGGCGGCACCACCGCCGCCTACGCTGACCTGGCATCCCAGATCTCGAGCAAGCTGCCGCTCCAGATACTAGTGGTGATCGCGCTCAGCTTTGTGCTGCTGCTCCTTGCGTTCCGCAGCGTGGTCATCCCGCCGCAGGCGGCGCTGATGAACATTCTCTCGATCGGTGCCTCCTACGGCGTGCTGACCGCGATCTTCCAGTACGGCTGGCTGAGCGGCGTGATCGGATTGTCCGCGAAGGTTCCGATCGTCTCCTACGTGCCGCTGTTCATGTTCGCGATCCTGTTCGGGCTCTCGATGGACTATGAAGTGTTCCTGGTCAGCCAGATCGAGGAGCACGTCCACACCGGCGATGACAGCAAGACCTCGGTCGTCCGTGGCCTGGTCACGAGCGCCCGGGTGATCACGGCCGCGGCGCTGATCATGGTGTTCGTGTTCGGCAGTTTCGTGCTCAACGGTGACCCAACCGTCAAGCAGTTCGGGATCGGGCTCGCCGTCGCGGTGATCCTCGACGCCACCGTGGTGCGCTGCCTGCTTGTGCCCGCGCTCATGATCATGATGGGCAAGAGCAACTGGTACATGCCACAGTGGCTCGACCGGCTCACACCACACATCAGCATCGAAGGCGCCGAATTCTTCGAGCAACGCGACCGCGACCGGCAGGCCACTGAACCCGAACCAGAGCTCCAACCGCTGGCCTGACCGTTCACCGTCATCAAAACCGATGTCCGCCAGTCGCAAGCCACATAGTTAGGAGAGGTGAACATGGACCGTAGAGAATTTCTGAAGAAGAGCAGCGGGGTCGTGGCCGGGGGTCTACTCGCCGATCTCGGCATCTTCGAACAGGCCGCGGCCGCTTCCAGGAAGACCGAACGCCAGCCGAACATCGTGTTCATCATGGTCGACGAGATGCGCTTCCCCAGCGTGTTCCCCGCGGGCGTGAATACGCCGGCGGAGTTCCTACGCCGGTTTATGCCGAACGTGTTCTACCTGTGGCAGCACGGGGTGAAGTTCGAGAGCTACTACACCGCCGTGAGCGCTTGCAGTCCATCGCGGGCCGCGATTCATACTGGGCTTTATCCGCAGCAAGAGTGGCTGGGGGCGACCCGGACCGTGCACGGGCTAACGTTGCAGCCGGCCTTTCCCACCTACGGCAGGCTGTTGCGCCAGTTGGGCTACCAGACGCCGTACTTTGGCAAGTGGCACCTCTCGAATCCGCCGGCCGACGGAACCACGAACGGATATCTCGAGAACTACGGCTTCGAGGGAATGACCGTCCCCGACCCTACCGGCCACAACGGCGAGGGTGCGGAAAAGGACGTTCCCGTGATCGCGTCCACCGCGGCGCAGTGGCTGCGGGATAAGGCACCCAGTGCGGCGCCATTCTGCATTACGGTCAGCTTCGTCAATCCGCACGACAAAGAGTACTGGTGGGCAGGCGCGCAGGGGGCGGACTACGAACAATTGTTCGCCGGGCAGTCACTCAAGCCATTCATTCCCGACTACAAGTCGGTAGCGAGCGAGGAGAATCCGCCGCCACTGGGGTTTCCGGCGATCCCGCCGAACTGGGAGAGCTACGCCGATCTACCCAGGCACGGCAAGCCAAACACCCAGCAGGTGGTCCGGTCCTTCATCGACGCGGTATGGGGTGGAGCATCGGATGATCCGAGCGTCTCCACGTTCTCGGTTCAGCCCTCGCCGATGGCGCCGAGGACCTATGGAGCCGGGATCGCGCCGTATAGCTACTGGCAGCGCAGCCTTGACATGTACACGCTCGTGCAGCAGGTGGTCGATCAGGCGATTGGGGACGTGGTGGCCGCGATCCCCAAGTCCGTGCTGGC
>JAFAZZ010000547.1 GCA_019239375.1 Solirubrobacterales bacterium
AGCGTCGATCTCGTCCATGAAGATGATGCAGGGCGAGTTCTGCTTGGCCTGCTCGAACAGGTCGCGCACGCGCGAGGCGCCCACGCCGACGAACATCTCGACGAAGTCAGAACCGCTGATCGAGAAGAACGGGACGCCGGCCTCGCCGGCCACGGCCCGCGCCAGGAGCGTTTTGCCCGTGCCTGGAGGCCCGTACAGCAACACGCCCTTGGGGATGCGCGCGCCGAGCGCCTGGAACTTCTTGGGGTTCTCGAGGAACTCCTTGATCTCGTGCAGCTCCTCGACCGCCTCGTCCACGCCGGCCACGTCGCGGAAGGTGATCTTGGGGGAGTCGACCGACATGCGCTTGGCCCGTGACTTGCCGAACGACATCACCTTGGACCCGCCGCCCTGGACCTGGTTCATCAGGAAGATCCAGAACCCGATGAAGATCACGAAGGGCAGGATGTAGGTGAGCAGCGACAGCCAGCCGTTCGACGTCTTGCCCTGGATGTCGAAGTTCTGCGGCGCGAGGTTGCTTTTCGCCGTGTTGATCAGCTGCGACACGTACCCGTCCGGGAATCCGACCGTGTACTTCTGGCCGCTGGTCGTGGTGACGTCGGCGGTGTTGTCCTTCTGGTGCAGCGACAGGCTCTGCACCTCTTTGCTATCGAGCTGATTGACGAGATTGCCGAAGGTCATCTTCGGCCCGCTGTGCGAGCTCCCGATCAGCTTCTGGGCGAAGAACGCCAGCACGACCACGATCAGGATGGGGAAGGCGGCGCTCTTGAAGAACCTGCTCATGAGGGGAAAGTGCGGCTCGCGCCGCGCCTGGACTCGGAGTCTGGGACTGCCAAGCGTAGCATCTGGGTTCGGGGCGCCGGTGAGGCCTGCATGCCAGCGTTCATCGTACGTTCACTCCTTCAACGCAGCCACGAACGGGAGGTTTCGGTACCGCTCGGCGTAGTCGAGGCCGTAGCCGATCGCGAAGCGGTTGGGAATCTCGAAGCCGACATATTTGGTACGTAGATCGACCTTTTGCCGCTCGGGCTTGACCAGAAGCGCGCAGACCTCGAGTGAACGGGGGTTTCTGCCCGCCAAGTTGCGCAATAGGTACTGCAGGGTCAGCCCCGAGTCGACGATGTCCTCGACGATCAGCACGTCGCGACCCTCGATCACCGCATCGAGGTCCTTGAGGATCCGGACCACGCCCGAGGACTTGGTGGCCGATCCGTACGAAGCGACGGCCATGAAGTCGACCTCGCAGGGGACCTCCAGGTGTCGCATCAGGTCTGAGAGGAACAGCACGGCACCCTTCAAAACGCCCACGAGCACGAGATCCTTCCCCGCGTAGTCGCGCGAGACGTCCTCGGCCAGCTCGCGGACGCGGCGCTTCAGATCCTCGGCTGGGACGAGGATCTCTCCGATCGCGTGGTCGGCTTCCACGCGGTGCATTATGAGGTCCGGCAGCTCAGGCGCACCGCCTCCCGCGTGCCGGCGCTCACCTTGAAGCGCTCAGACGTGGCGACGCGCGGCACCCAAGCGATCTCGCCGCGAGCCTCCACCACCGGCAGCGAACGTCGCTCCAGGCGCGGCACCCGGCGCGCGGTGAACAGGTCCTGCAGCGACTTCGTGCCGCCGAGCCCCACGGGCGCCATCCGATCCCCGGGCCGCCAGGCTCGAACCGTCAGCTCCGAGGGCCCCAGGGCGGCGCGGTCGAGCACGCCCTGCTCCCGCGCCGGCGCCACCAGCTCGCAGCGCACCTCGCACGTGCCGAAACGCACGCTCCCCGGGACGGGCAAGCGCACCGGCCGCGGTGGCGCGTCCGCATCTGGGTCGAGCCGCTCGATCCGCACCTCGCCGTATTCGGCCACCGCCCGTAACCCGCACCCAATGTCGAGGAGTGCGGTACCCCGGTCGCTCATTCCCGCCACGGAGTCTCCCCGCCGCCCCGCTCCTGGCGCATGTCCGCCCGCCGCCTCGTCGGCCAGCCGCTGCACGACCAGGCGCCGCAAAGCCCTCGGAAGCTCCCGCAGCGCCGCGACAGAGACGCGCGAGCCACCCCCCAGCACCTCCTCGACCAGCCGATCGAGCACCTCGGCCTCGTCGCGAAGGATCTCCGAGGCCGCGAGGACGTTGCGCAGCGCGCCCGGGTGAACCTCGATCAACGCCGGCAGCAGCCCGCGCCGCACGCGGTTGCGCGCATAGGCGAGGGACGCGTTGCTCTCGTCCTCGCGCCAGGACAGGTCGCGGGCCCGGCAGTACGTCTTCGCGTCCTCGCGTGTGAAACGAAGGAGCGGCCGCACCAATGAGCCCTCGCGCTGACGCATCCCGAGCAGTGCGCGCCGGCTCGGCGATGACGCGAGCCGGTAGAGGATCGTCTCGACCTGATCCGTTGCCGTGTGCGCCGCGGCCACGTCCGCACCCCGCGGGCAAGCCATTTCGCCGGCCGCTCGGTAGCGCTCCTTTCGAGCCCATGCCTGTAGGTTCCCGCGCGCGCGAGGCGCCGGCCGACGCACCTCGAGTGCCACGCCGAGTTGCTCGCACAGACGCACGCAGTGCATCTCGTCCTCGTCCGAGGTCCGCCCGCGCAGGCCGTAATTCACGTGCAGCACGCTTACGGCGTCCGGACCGCAGATCCGCACCGAGAGGTCGAGCAGGCAGGTCGAATCGCTCCCGCCCGAGAGCAGCACCACGACCGGACGCCCGGCCAACAGCAGCCCTTCCTCGCGCACGCGCGCGAGCATCTCCATACCCCCGCTCATTCCCAGATTTCCGCTCATTCGCCCTCGCGTGCGCGCGCGATGAACAGTTCGGCCGAGTCCGCCAAGCCCTCGAGGCGGAGTCGCGCTGCGCCCTGGAGCGACCGGCCTGCGCAGGACACCCGGTTGGGCGCGTTGCGCATCGTGACGGCGGCGCTGGACATCCGTGGCACGTAGTCTCCTACCCGCTCGCGCCGCCCGGCTGCGCGATTAACCCCTGAGCCGAACAAAGCCGGCGGCGGGGCCTCGACGAGCACGAAGCCCCGCCGCCCGCGGGCGTAACGGCCCGCTGCGTCGACCGTAGGCGCTCGTCACGTTTCCGGCGGCGCCTCGCGAGCGTGCTCCCCAGCTGACCCGGGC
>JAFAZZ010000503.1 GCA_019239375.1 Solirubrobacterales bacterium
ACGGCGAACATCTCGGTGCCGCTGGTGCTGGCCCTCGTTGTGTTCATCGCCTTCAACTGGGTGGGAATCAAGCAGCAGGGCCCGGTCGGATACCTGAAGAGCCTGATTCCGGCCGGCGTGCACGGGCCGATGCTGCTTTTGATCTTCCCCATCGAGGTGATCTCCACGCTGATGCGGCTGCTGTCGCTGACCATCCGACTGTGGGCCAACATCTTCGCGGGGCACATCATCATCATCTTTATGGCGGGCGGGCTGGCGGTGATCCTGGGGCTCCAGGCGCTCGGGTGGTTCGCGCTCCCGGCCGGGATCGTCATCTACCTGTTCGAGCTGGGCCTGGTGGCCACGCTGCAAGCGTTCATCTTCGCGACGCTGGCCGCGATCTACATCGCCGGCGCCGCCACTCACCACTAACACGAGAAGGAGTCCCTGATGTTTGCTTTACAGATCATCACCGCCGCGGCCTCCTCCGGGATCACGAAGGGCTTTGGGATCGCGGTCGGGGGCGGTCTCGGCGCAGTGGGCGCCGGCGTCGGCATCGGCATCATCTTCGGCAAGGTGATCGAGGCGGTGACCCGCCAGCCCGAGATGCGCGACGAGATCACCAGCATTCAGTGGCTGGGCTTCGCGCTCACCGAGGCCGTGTTCTTCTACGGGCTAGTGGCCGGCCTGCTCTCCTACGTGCTCACGTGATCGCGGTCATCTCTCATATGCCCGTCGCCGCGTCCAGCGGGTCGTTCCTAATCTCGCCCAGCGTCGGGCTGATGATCTGGACGCTGCTGCTGTTCGGCATCTCGATGTACATCCTGTGGAAGCTCGCCTTCCCGAGGATCTCCGATGCGCTCGACCGCCGCCAGCACGCGATCGAGGAGTCGATTGACCATGCCGAGCGCGTCCGCCACGAGGCGGACGAGCTGCTCGCGGAGTATCGCGAGCGCCTGCGCGAGGCCCGCGACCAGGCTCAGGAGATCATCGAGCGGGCCCGCAAGTCGGGCGAGGCGCGCGAGCGCGAGACCCTGGAGGAGGCGCAGCAGCGACGCGAGCAGCTGATGGAGCAGACGCGGCGCGACATCGAAACCGAGACGCGCCGCGCGATTCAGGAGATCCGGCGCGAAGTCGCCGACCTGACCGTGCTCGCTACCGAGAAGGTCACGCGCAAGGTGCTCGACGAGCAAGACCAGCGCCGGCTGGTCGAGGAGGCGCTGCGCGACCTCGACTTCAGCGCACTCGCCCCCGGAGACCACAACTAGTGCGCGCAGGAGACGACAGCTAAGTGGAAGAGATCGCTCAGGTCTGGGCGCGGGCGCTGTTCGAGGTCGCCAAGGAGCACGACCTACTCGACCAGGTGCGCGACCAGCTGGGCGCCTTCACGGATGCGCTGAACGAGAACCGCGACCTGATGGTGTTCTTCTTCTCGCCCTACTTCTCGACCGAGGAGAAGAAGGACGGCCTGAAGCGCGCCGTGACCGGCGTCGAGCCGGTGCTGATGAACTTCCTGGAGGCGCTGATCGAGCGCCACCGGATGCCGGCGATCTTCCGCGTCAAGGCGCGCTACGAAGTCCTGTGGGAGGATGAGCGCGACCTGCTGCCGGTGGAGGTGACGAGCGCGGTCGAGCTCGACGAGTCCGTCGTCGGCAGCATCGGGGAACGGATCGGAGAGCAGACCAAGCGCACGGTGGAGCTCTCGAGCAACGTCGATCCCGACATCCTGGGCGGGATCGTCCTGCGCGTGGGCAATGTGATCCTGGACGCCTCGATCCGGAACCGCCTGGAGCAACTTCGTAAGCAAGTCGCGCGGGCATAGCTACGCTCGCCTGCGCAAGGAGTCACGAATGCAGATCAAGCCCGACGAGATCACCTCAATCCTCAAGAACCGGATCGAAGGACTCGACACCTCGAGCGCTGACCTGACCGAGGTCGGCACGGTGCTGTCGGTGGCCGACGGTATCTGCCGGATTCATGGCCTGGACGAATGCATGTCGTTTGAGATGCTCGAGCTCCCTCACGACGTGACGGGGCTGGCCCTGAACCTGGAGTCCGACAACGTCGGTGCGGTGCTGTTCGGCGAGTGGGCGAAGATCGTCGAGGGCGACACGGTCAAACGGACCAAGCGCCTGCTCGAGATCCCGGTCGGCGAGGAGCTCCTAGGGCGGATCGTCGACCCGCTCGGCAACCCGCTCGACGGCAAGGGCGAGATCAACACCAGCGCCAGTAGGCCCTCCGAGTTCAAGGCCCCGGGCGTGGTCCAGCGCCAGCCAGTGAAGGAACCGATGCTCACCGGCCTCAAAGCGGTCGATTCCATGATCCCGATTGGCCGCGGGCAGCGCGAGCTGATCATCGGCGATCGCCAAACCGGCAAGACGGCGATCGCCGTCGACGCGATCATCAACAACCAGGATCGCGATCTGCGCTGTGTGTACGTGGCGATCGGGCAGCGCAAGTCCACCGTGGTTGGCCTGGCTAAGACGCTCGAGGATGCCGGAGCGCTCCAGAACACGATCATCGTGATGGCGTCGGCCGACGAGGCGGCCCCGATCAAGTTCCTCGCGCCCTACGCCGGCTGCGCGATGGGCGAGCACTTCCTGTACAACGGTGAGGCCGCGCTGGTCGTCTACGACGACCTGTCAAAGCA
This sequence comes from Solirubrobacterales bacterium, assembly GCA_019239375.1. GTDB lineage: Bacteria > Actinomycetota > Thermoleophilia > Solirubrobacterales > Solirubrobacteraceae > Palsa-465. The sequence goes on from JAFAZZ010000503.1 coordinate 2,630, forward strand.
CGCGGTCGCCTACAGGCAGATGTCGCTCCTGCTGCGACGGCCCCCGGGCCGCGAGGCCTATCCCGGCGACGTCTTCTACCTGCACTCGCGGTTGCTCGAGCGCGCCGTCAAGCTGAACGACGACCTCGGCGGCGGCTCGCTCACCGCGCTGCCGGTGATCGAGACCCAGGCCGGAGACGTGTCCGCCTACGTCCCGACGAATGTGATCTCGATTACCGACGGCCAGATCTACCTGGAGCCTGGCTTGTTCAACTCGGGGGTCCGCCCGGCGATCAACGTCGGCATCTCGGTCTCCCGCGTGGGCGGCAACGCTCAGATCACGCCGATGCGCCGGGTCGCGGGACGCCTGAAGCTGGAGCTGTCGCAGTACCGCGAGCTAGAGGCGTTCTCGCAGTTCGGCTCCGAGCTCGATCCGGAGACCCAGCGGACGCTGGCTCGCGGCGAGCGGCTGGTCAAGACGCTCAACCAGGCCGAACGCCACCCGATGCCCGTGGAGGATCAGGTGATCCAGGTATACGCCGCCACCAACGGGTACCTGGACCGGATCGTGGTGGACAAGGTCGACCGCTTCCTCGCCGACCTCACCGACCACGTGCGGGGAAACGAGTCAGAACTCCTGAAGAAGATCGCCGGGGGTGACTGGAGCGATGACACGCAACAGGCGGTCGAGAAGGCGGTCGCGAGCTTCGCCGACGACTTCGGCTTCGACCTCGACGAGGAGGGCCACCCGCTCGAGGAGGGCGATGAGGGTCCCTCGCGCGACGGCCGACGCGACGGCCGCGCCCAGCGCGAAGACCGCGACGAGGGCGAGGAGAGCGGAGATCGCGAACGGGAGGAGCAGGCGCAGCCGGCGTGATCCGGCGCCTGAGCTCGATCGATGCCCCAGTCGCAGCGAGACGTTCGTAACCGCATCGGCGCGGTCAAGAACATCCAGAAGATCACCCGCGCCATGGAGATGGTTGCGGCCGCTCGCCTGCGGCGGGCCGAGCAGCGGATCGAGGCTCTACGGCCCTATGCCGACGCGATCCGCCGGATGACCCGGCAGGCGGCGGAGGCGGCGGGCAGCGTCCCGCGCCTGCCGATCCTCCAGGAGCACGACCAGGTAGGTCGCGTCGGCCTCCTGCTCGTGGCCGGAGACCGCGGCCTCGCCGGCGCCTTCAACTCGAACATCGTCCGCGCCGCCGTGGCGGCCGGCCGGGAGCACGACGCGGAAGGCCGCACCCCGGTCTACTTCGCCTCGGGACGCCGTCCGGCGACGTCGCTCACCTTCCGCGGGCTCGAGCCGGCCGACAGCTTCACCGGGTTTACCGATCGGCCGGCCTATGCCGACGCCCGGCGGATCGCCGAGCGGCTGATGGCCGCCTACATCGACGACGAGGTCGACAAGGTGGAGATCTTCTACAACGGCTACGTCTCGCCGGTCACGCAGGTGCTCCGGCGCGAGACGCTGCTGCCCCTCCAGCAGGCGACCGTGCTGGAGGAGGAGTCCGAAGCCGAGCAGGCCGACCACGATTCGGCGGATCGCCGGTCCGAGCATCGGGCCGAGGTCGAGTACGAGCCAGATCCGGAGGACATCCTCAAGCGACTCGTACCGGATTACGTCGAGATTTCCGTGTTCAGGGCGCTGCTCGAGTCCACCGCGTCCGAGCACGGCGCGCGCATGACCGCCATGCGCAACGCCTCGGACAACGCGGGAGAGTTGATTCAGAACCTTACGCTGGAGATGAACCGAGCCCGTCAGGCCGAAATCACCCAGGAGATCCTGGAGGTTGTGGCCGGAGCGGAAGGGCTGTCCGGGTAGGCCTAGACTGGAGAAGCTATGTCAGTAGCAGAAGAACAGCGCAGAGAAGCCTCGGAGGGCGGGCCCGACAAGCAGAACACGGGCCGGATCGAGGAGATCCAGGGCGTGGTGATCGAGGCTGTGTTCCCCGACAAGCTGCCCGAGATCAACCACGCGATCAGGGTGCGGCGTCCCGAGGTCGGCCGAGAGGAGGAGGCAATTGCCGCCGAGGCGTCGCCGGCGGAAGCCGAGGACTGGCTGGTGTGCGAGGTGCAGCAGCACCTCGGCGATGACCGCGTCCGCGCTGTGGCGATGGACACCACCGATGGGCTCTCGCGCGGCACCGAGGTGATCGACACCGGCGCGCCAATCACCGTACCGGTCGGCGATCAGACGCTCGGACGAATCTTCAACCTGCTCGGCGAACCGATCGATATGGGCGACGAGCTGCCCGGCGAAGTGCAGCGCTGGCCCATCCATCGCGAGGCGCCAACCGTCGAGGACCTGACGCCGACGGCCGAGATGTTCGAGACCGGCATCAAGGTCATCGACCTCCTCGCTCCCTACGCCAAGGGCGGCAAGGTCGGCCTGTTCGGCGGCGCCGGCGTGGGCAAAACCGTGATCATCCAGGAGCTGATCCGAAACCTGGCCGAGGAGCACCAGGGCCTTTCGGCCTTCTGCGGCGTGGGCGAGCGCTCCCGCGAAGGCAACGACCTGTGGCTCGAGATGAAGGAATCCGGCGTGCTCGAGAAGACCATGCTGGTGTTCGGTCAGATGAACGAGCCGCCCGGCGCCCGCATGCGGGTCGCGCTCTCCGGCCTGACCATGGCCGAGTACTTCCGCGACGAAGAGGGCCAGGACGTGCTGCTGTTCATCGACAACATCTTCCGCTTCGTGCAGGCCGGCTCGGAGGTCTCGGCACTGCTCGGGCGGATGCCCTCCCAGGTCGGCTACCAGCCCACGCTCGAGTCCGAGATGGGCGAGCTCCAGGAGCGGATCACCTCGACCACCAAGGGTTCGGTGACCTCGATACAGGCGATCTACGTCCCGGCCGACGACCTCACCGACCCCGCCCCGGCGTCGGTGTTCGCGCACCTGAACGCGACGACGACGCTATCGCGGTCGATCGCCGAGAAGGGCATCTATCCGGCGGTCGACC
>JAFAZZ010000236.1 GCA_019239375.1 Solirubrobacterales bacterium
CTTGAGAGGAGATTACACCGGGACCGTGGAGCACGTTCGTGTACAAGCCGACGATCGACACGAATGGAGCGTCGAGCGTGAAGTAGACGCCGGGCTGAGTCATCGTGCTGCGCACGAGTCCAGCTGCGTCAGGGGACGGACCCGGCGCTGCCGCGCAGAAGTTCCGCAAGAAAGCGGTGAGCGTCTCGGTGTTGGGCGTATCCGCAGCGCTCCCGAACACCATACCGTCGTGATTGCCTGGAATCGCGAAGATCGGGCGGTCGTAGGCGCGGAACGGCTCGTAGAACTGATCATAGTAATACCGCCCCTCACCGAAGTTGTACACGACATCGCCAAGGTGAAAGAAGAACGCCGGAGCGGTGGCAGGCGCGACGGACAGATCCTTGACCATCGCGTCTGCGACGGCGGCTTCCCCCGCGATCGAGGAGGTCTGGGCGACCCCAGTGTCGCCGACTGCGTGAAACGATATCCGGTTGGTTGCCGTCACCGCTGCCAGTACGTCGGCACCGAGCACCGAAGCAAAGTCGAGCCGGGGCGGCGTCGCGCGTGGCGCCGGTACGGGCTGGAGCTGGTCCTTGTGCTGCTCGAAGTAGACCGAGTTGTAGTACTGCTCGCTCGTATTGTCGACCTGAAAGGACGTTTCGTCCGGCGCGGGCGCCGGATCGGCGAACAGTTGACCCGCGGGGCCATTCAATTTTCCAGCGCTGGCGGGCAATCGTATCTCCTCCTTCTGTCAACTCGACGTTGGGCGTCAGCCGCGACCGGCGGGTATATCAACACCACGGGGCGTGGCGCCGCCGCTCCCGGCTAACTGGTTCGTCCACTGAGCGGACCATTGCTCAAGCGGCCGGAGTCGTTCGAGGAGATCCCGGCCGGTGGACGTCAGCACGTACCCGTCTACTGCTCGCTGCACGACCCGGGCCTCGGCGAGTTCGCGCAGCCGGGCGGCGAGCACGCTCGATGAGACTCCGCCGCAGCGTCGTTGCAGTTCGCGGAAGTTGGGCGAGGCCGCGTCGCGTAACTCCCAGATGACGCGTAGCGCCCACCGTCGTCCGAGCAGGTCAAGCAGGGCCATGATTGGGCGCCCGGTGGCGGATCCGCGAACCGGACGACCAGGAAGCGGGGTCGGTTTGGGCATCAGCGCACTGTCGCTTCTTATTTCGAAGCATACCGTGGTACCCTTCCCGGCGTGCTTCGTAATCCAAAGCAGCCGCGGATTGAACCTGTTGCCGCGCTCGATGACGATGCGACGGCCGCCGCGCTGGCCGCACTTGGTCCGCCGATTGCCCTGTTCGAGGTCCTCGCGCGTAGGCCCGACCGCGCCCACGCAATCGCGCAATGGGGCCGGTACTACCTCTCGCGCCGAGTCGCGCTGACGCTCCGACAGCGCGAGCTGATCATCGACCGCACGACCGCGCTGTGCGGCGCCGACTACGAATGGGGGATCCACGTCGAGGTCTTTGCTGAGAAGGCCGGGCTCACCGACGCCCAGATCGCCTCCCTGGCTGCCGGGCAGCCGACCGATCGATGCTGGGGCGACCGCGCCGACTCCGCCGTCCTGCAAGCCGTCGACGAGCTTCACCTGACCAACGATCTCCGCGACGAAACCTGGAACGAGCTGATCGCGGCGATCGGCGAAGAAGGCGCCGTCGACCTCATCCTGATCGCGGGCTGGTACCACGCGATCTCGTTCGCGGTCCGCGCGCTCCGGCTCAGCCAGGAGCCTGGTACGCCGCGGCTGGCCCGCTGATGTCCACCGTCATCCCCCCGCCCCTCGTTGCACGCGGGAGCCACGCTGCTGATCAGCGGGGGCTGACTGCTCCTTAGCGGCGCGGGCGCTTCGGGAGCGGCTGCTGCTTCGCCGCACAGCCGGTCGCACCCAGTCGCGATGCTCGGGTCGCGTCCTGGTTGGTTGAGAGCTTTGCGAGGCTTCCGCGGCTTCGCCGTTCAGGCCCAGCCGCAGCTGGCGCCGCTGCGGATTCACGGCGCCCCGAGCTGCTCAGACCGGCTCGACCGTGAGGTCGCCTACGGCCTGCCCGGACTCTACGAGCGCCAGCTCATCCGCGTCGTGATGCGCGTCGGCCCGCAGCACCGCCAGGACCAGCGCGGCGGCCACGATCGCACAGACAGCACAGATCGCAAACACGAGCTGGAGGGAGCTGCCGAGCGCCTGGAAGGCAGTTTCATGCAACGGGTTGAGCGGCACCGTATGGCCGTTGACCTGCGCGGTCGCCGGTACGGCAACGGCACCGAGCGGCCCGGACTTGACAGCCCCCACGGCGGCTGCAGCCGCAGCCTTGGCGGCCGGCG
>JAFAZZ010000267.1 GCA_019239375.1 Solirubrobacterales bacterium
GACCTGCTCGTCCCGCGAAGCGATCTCCTGCCTGACTGGCTCGCGGGCTTCGAGTCGCGGAGCGCCGGCTCTGTACGGCTGGGATTGTTCGGGAACGAGCTGCTCGCGGCCGCTTACCGATGGCCGCGAGTCCTCCAGGGTCTGTACGCCTGTGTCGGGGACCAGATGCAGCGCCTCACGGCGCAGCTGGTCATCTGCCAGCTCCCGCGCGTCGACGACCGGGTGCTCGCCATGCTGTGGCTCCTTTCGGAATCCTGGGGCCACGTCACGCCGAGCGGCATCCGGCTGCCGCTGACCTTGACCCACGAGACCCTCGGTGCGCTCGTGGGCGCCGCCCGTCCGACCGTCACCCTGGCTCTGGGCAAGCTCGCCGACGACGGCGCGATCGTCCACCAGGATTCGGGCTGGCTCCTCCTCACGCCTCCCCCGCATCCGGCGGCACCGCCGGCGAAGATCCTACCCCCGGAGGTCGCGGACGACGCCCCCGGCCTCTGGACAATTGAGGCGGAGCCGGTCGACCGAAGCGAGGCCTACGCGGAGCTACGGGATACGATCCACCGGCTGCGCGCGCAGCACCAGCGAGACAGGCAGGCGACGCGCGACCAGCTCGAGCAAGTACGGACCGGCCGCATCCGCATGATCGCCGCCCGGCGGCGAATCACAGAGGCCACGCTCAAGCGTCCAGCGCCTCCATCATCATGATCACCGCCGAGACGTGGCCATCGCCGCCGGCTCCGAGCGGCAGGAACGTCACCCGGCACTGAAATGGCTTGCCGCGCCGGTTCCTCGCTTCGACGACCGCCTCCTCGCGCGCCGATCCACCCCCCACCACCGCCCGTAGCGGACTTTTGAGCTGCTCGACCGGTAGGCCGATGTCAAGCCCAAGCAGGTGCTCGTCCTCGGCCTCCTCGGGTGTGACCCCCCACAGCTCGCGCGCCTTCCCGTTCCAGATCTGCACGCGCTGGTTGCGGTCGAGCACGGCGACCGCGAGTCCGATCGTGGTGAGGATCGTCTCGAGGAACGAGTTGACCTCATTGACCTCCTGCGTCCGATGGCGAAGCTCCTCGTTCATCGTTTCCAGCTCCTCGTTGGAGGATTGGAGCTCCTCGTTCATTGTCTCGAGCTCCTCGTTGGTCGACTGGAGCTCCTCGTTGGTCGTCTCGAGCTCCTCGTTGGTCGACTGGAGCTCCTCGTTGGTCGTCTCGAGCTCCTCGACGGTCGACTGCAGCTCGTCGTAGGCCTGCTCAAGCTCGCGCTTGGAGCCGGCCAGCTGATCTTGGAGCCGGTGGGGGTCAGTGACGTCTATGTACGCGATGCTCGTGCCCATCATCACTCCGTCGATCAAGAGCGGCGTGATGCGGATGTCCAGGATCCGATCGGAATCGTTCATTCGCCAGCGAACTGCTTTGATCTCGGCTGGGCGGAGCTCGCGGGCCAGCGCATCGAGGTGGCTGCGCAGCTCGACCGGCCGATAAGACAGCTCGAGATCCTGCACGGGACGACCAAAGTCGCCCGGACTGAGGGCGAACATTCGGCGGGCGGCGTCGTTCGCCATGATCAGGGCGCGGTTGTGGTCCAGAACTACGTGCGGCGGACCGCCGACGTCGAAGGCGGCCTCGCGCAGCCCCTCGGCCTCGATCAGCGCGTGTCCGCGCGCGGCGTTACCCGCCATCACACGCACGCGATCACGCATGGTGGGCTTGATCACCTTCCGGAACACGCGGCGCTTGAGTTCGACCGGCGCGAACAGGTCGGTATGCGTGATCAGCATCTCGGACTTCCCGAGCAGCAGATAGCCGTCGTCGTCGAGAGCGAAGTGGAACCGGCGCAGCATCTGCGCCTGCGTCTCTGCGGTGAAGTACATGAGCGTGTTACGGCACACCAGCAGGTCGATGCGTGAGATCGGAGCGTCCTGGACCAGGTCGTTACGGCCGAAGATCACGCAACGCCGCAGGTCCTTGCGGAACACGTAACGCTGATCGGTGCGCTCGAAGAAGTGTTCCAGCGCGTCATGCGGCACGTCCTCGATTTGCCGCGGCGTGTACGCGCCGTAGCGGGCATAATCGAGCGCCTCCTCGTCGATGTCGGTCGCGTAGATCTTGGCTCGCTCGCGGAACGCGCCGTCGCCCAACACGCGTGCGAGGACCATTGCCACGGTGTACGGCTCCTCACCTGATGCGCAGCCGGCGCACCACACCCGGATCGGTGCCTCATCGCTTCGCGTCGCGAGCAGTTCGGGGACAATCTCGGTGGCCAGGTACTCCCAGATCTGAGGGTCGCGGAAGAACCCCGTGGTGTTGATCAGCAGGGTGTTGAACAGCTCGGCGAACTCCTCGCCGTGCAGCTCCAGGTAGTCGAAGTACTCGTCGTAGCGCTGGGCGCCGACGGTAGACATCCGCCTGGCCACACGCCGCTCGATCGTCGAGCGCTTGTACCCGGTGAAGTCGAAGCCGCGGGTCTCCTTGACGAATTCGAGGAGCTCCTCGAGCGTCGGGTCAGGCCGACCGTCGGCGGTCACGCCGCCCCTTCCTGGTCACGCAGCCGATCCTGCTCGTCGTTGTCCAAGATCCGGCGCAGCGTGCTGCCAGCCGCGATGGAGAGCGCCTGGCGGACGATCTCGGCCTGCTCCGACGCCGCCTCCGCCTGCCGGCGAAACCGCCGTGCCGACCTCGGCTGCCCCCGCTCCTCGGACTGCCGGGCCATCCGCTCGAGCAGCACCGCGCGGTCGGCCAGGGTACGGATCGCCGCCCACAGCGCCCCCTCGACGTCGTCCGCCTGCAGATCGACCAGCGTGTCAGGGGAATATCGATGCCCAACACGGCACTGCCATTGCAGGACACCGGCTTCCGGCCGCTCCGTGAGCACGCCGCCGCATTCCGGGCAAATCACCCTGGCCTTCTCGCCCGCAGGAGGGTCGGGCTCGGGATCTTTGGCTCGAGCGTCGGGTGGCGGATCGTCTCCTTTCACCATCGCCGCGATCGTACTCGCCACTAACGTCGACGGGACGATCGCATCGACCGCGACGTTCGCGATCGCACTAGCCGGCATCCCTGGATACATTGCGTCGTGGGGATCCTGCACGATCGTGGCGCCGCCGTTGGCCTTGATGACCGCGAGCCCGGCCGCGCCATCGTCGCGCGTCCCGGACAGCACGACCCCAACAACGCGGCTGTCGAACGCCCGCGCGGCGGACCGGAAGAGGACGTCGATGGCGGGTCGGTGGCCGTTCTCGCGCGGGCCAACGGTGAGGCGGACGTGGCTTTCCTCGATCGCGAGATGGTGGTCCGGGGTCCCCACGAGTATCTCTCCGTCGCGGAGACGGTCGCCGTCACGTGCCGAACGACACGGCAATCGTCCCGCCCGGCTGAGGATGCGGCCAAGCATGCTCGGGCTGCCCGGCGCGATGTGGAGCACGATGCACACAGCGGCGCGAAGATCAGTGGGAAGATCGCGCGCCACTTGGATGAGGGTCTCCACGCCCCCCGCCGAGGCGCCGATGACGACTAGGTCCCGACGTCCGTCGGCGTGCTCGTGGTTCTGACCCTCTCCCACAATGAACAGCGTACGCCCAGTGGAGGGCTGGCACCACCGGTTCGTCAGCGAGCCCTGAGCGGCTCCTCGTGCTCCCATTCGGCCAGCGCTTGCCTGACCGCCCGCGTGAAGGCGAGCGGCTTGACGGCGAAGGTCTCCATCATCTCCTCTGCCGCCCGTTCAGACCGCGGCAACACATCGGCGTTGAGGCTGCCCATCAGCGCCCGCACGAGCTCGGCATCTGCTTCGGCGATTGCCGCCGCCACCGCCCCAAAGGCAGGCGCGGTGAAAATCGGCAAGCCGACGGGCGGGCGGTCGATCTCAAGCTCGGCCGCGATCCCCTGAAGGATCTCCGCGTAGGTCAGCACGTCAGGACCAACCAGATCGATGGAGCGCCCGGCGGTTTCGTCGATCAACGGCGTACGCACCAGGCACCGGATCACGTCGCGCTCGGCGATCGGCTGAGTGCGCCGCGCGCGCCACGGAGGCAAAGGCAGGACCGGGATGCGCTCGATCAGCCGGACCATCAGCCGGAAAGATGGGCTTCCGGCGCCGATGATGATCGATGCCCGCAGACCGGTGGCGCCGGGCAGGCTCTCCATAAGGATCCGCTCCACCTCGAGTCTGGAGCGCATGTGCGGCGAGGGCGAACCGCTGGGCTCGATGCCGCCGAGGTAGATCACCCGTTCCACGCCGGAGCGCCGGCAAGCCGCCGCGAAATTGGCGGCGGCCTGGCGGTCGCGCGCCTCGAAGCTGGCCGCGCCGGGCTCCATCGAGTGCACCAGGTAGTAGGCGACGTCGCATCCGTCCAGCGCCACGTCTAGGCCCTGGTCGTTGAGCACGTCGCCTCGGACGCTCTCCACCTGGCCGTCCCGGCCGGTCCGCGGCGGATGGCGCGACAGTGCGCGGGCGGGGCGTCCCTCGACGACGAGCGCCTTGGTTAGGAGAGTGCCGACGTAGCCCGTCGCGCCAACGATCAGGTCCACTCGTCGTGAAGGCCGGCGTCGAGATGCACTGATGCTGATCGTACTTCCGTTACGATCGTCGCGGCCATGTGGGAGCTGTCGGGGAGACGAAGCGCGCTGGTGGCCAGTCCTACCAGCATGCAGGCACTCCCTCGCCCGCGATAATCGATCGGTGGACATCGGACCGTTCCGGATCGAGCGCTATTACGCGCGCTACGAGTTCACCACGCGCTACATGCTGTCCAGTAGCGACTGCGAGTCACGCACGGTCGCCGATCTGCTCGAGCTGGAACCCGACGCACACGCGCGGTTGCTCGGGACCTGGTGTGGCTATACGGAGTCCGCGGGCGCGCCGGAGCTGCGCCAGGCGATCGCGGCGCTTTACGAGCGCATCCACCCGGATGAGGTGATCGTGACCTCGTGCGCCGAGGAGGGCATCTTCCTCCTCTACCACGCGCTGCTCGAGGCCGGCGACCACGCCATCGTCGAGACCCCCTGCTACGAGTCGGCGCTCGAGCTGGCGCGCAGCACCGACGCCCGAGTCAGCCAGTGGCATCGGTCCTTTGAGGATGGCTGGGCGCACGACCTCGAAGCCCTCGATGGGCTCGTGCGTCGCGAGAGCCGCGTCCTCTATGTCAATCAGCCGCACAACCCGACCGGAACGCTGATGGACCGCCCCACTTTCGAACGCGTCGCGGAGCTGGCCCGGGCAAACCGGATGGTGCTGTTCAGCGATGAGGTGTACCGCGAGCTCGAGCACGATCCCGCCGATCGCCTGCCCGCCGCATGCGATCTCGACGAGCGGGCGGTGTCGCTGGGGAGCATCTCCAAGAGCTACGGATTGCCCGGGCTGAGGCTCGGGTGGCTGGCCACGCGAGATGCCTCCCTGCGTGCAGCGATTATGCGGTTGAAGGACTACACGACGATTTGCTCGAGCGCACCGAGCGAGGTCCTGACCGCGCTCGCCCTACGCAACCGGGACGTACTGCTCGAGCGCAACGCGGGCATCGTTCGGCGTAACCTGCCCCTGCTCGAGGCTTTCTTCGACCGTCATGCCGAAACGTTCGAGTGGATCCGCCCGGCGGCCGGGCCCATCGGTTTCCCCCGGGTGACCGGCGTCGACGACGTCGACCGGTTCTGCCAGCGTGTCGCCGCCGCTGGTGTCCTGCTGCTGCCGGGGTCGGTTTACGACGAGCCCGCTCATGTCCGAGTCGGGTTCGGGCGGGCTAGCCTGCCGGAGGCCCTCGCCGTGCTCGAGTCGACGCTCGCGGCGCCGGCGGCGGTGTGACCCTCTTCGCCGACGCCGTCGAGGCCTCGGAGCTCGTCGCGGCCACCAGTTCGCGCTCGCGGAAGATCGCCATCCTGGCCGAGCTGCTGAGGACGCTCGAGCCCGACGAGGTGCCGATTTGTGTCGGCTTCCTGTCAGGCCTTCCGCGGCAGGGTCGGGTCGGCGTCGGCTACGCGGCCATCTACGGCCTCGAGGCCGTTGCCGCGGTCGATCCGACGCTCAGCGTCGACGACGTCGATCGTGCTATCTCCGCGATCGGGGCCGCGAGAGGGAGCGGGTCGACAACCGTGCGCGGGCAGCTTCTCCATGCGCTCCTCACCCGCGCCACCAAGCCGGAGGCCGACTTTCTCCGGCGGCTCTTGACCGGCGAGCTCCGGCAGGGCGCGCTGGCCGGGCTGATGGCGGACGCGGTCGCGCGGGCGGCCGGAGTTCCGGGTGATTTGGCCCGGCGCGCCTTGATGCTCTCAGGCGATTTGACCCAGATGGCGCAGATCGCGATGACCGGCGGCGAGCAGGGTCTGCGCGAGGTCGGGTTCGAGATCTTCCGCCCGATCCTCCCGATGCTGGCCTCGACCAGCGCCAGCGTGTCCGAGGCGGTGGCGGGTTTCCAGCGGGCGTCTGTCGAGTGGAAGCTCGACGGGATCCGCATCCAGATCCACCGCCGCGACGGCGAGGTCAGGATCTACACCCGCAACCTGAACGAGATCACCGCGGATCTGCCCGGGATCGTCGATGCGGTGCGACGCCTGCCGGCGACGCAGGCGGTGCTCGATGGCGAGGCACTTTGGATGGGCGATGACGGGCCTGGGTCGTTTCAGCAGACGGTCTCGCAGATCGATAGCGATGCCCCTCCCGAGGGCATCGTTACGTTCCTGTTCGACGCGTTGCACATCGACGGCGAGGACCTACTCGATACCCCCCTGCAGGAGCGCGCCGCCCGTCTGCAATCGATCGCTCCCGCGCTGAGGATCCCGAGCATGCTCACCTCCGATCCCGAGGAAGGCCAGCGCGTGCTCGAGGAGTCGCTGGGCGCCGGTCACGAAGGCGTCGTGGTCAAGGACGCCGCATCGACCTACGCCGCCGGCCGGCGCGGGAAGGCCTGGCGGAAGGTCAAACCGGTCCGCACGTACGATCTGGTCGTGCTCGGCGCCGAATGGGGTCACGGGCGCCGGCGGGGCTGGCTCTCGAACCTCCACCTCGGCGCGCGCGATCCAGACACGGGCGCCTTCGTGATGGTCGGGAAGTGCTTCAAGGGCTTGACCGATGAGCTGTTGCGCTGGCAGACCAGCGAGCTCCTCGCGCGCGAGACCAGCCGGCGCGGGATCGCGGTGCTGGTGCGTCCGGAGCTCGTGGTCGAGATCGCACTCGACGGAGTCCAATCCTCGACCCGCTACCCCGGCGGCGTTGCCCTGCGCTTCGCGCGCGTTAAGCGGTACCGCCCGGACAAGAGGGCCGACGAGGCGGACGTGATCGGCGACCTGCGCGCATTGCTCCCAGGCCGGTCATGAAGTCGATGTGACCGCCGCGCGGGCAGCGGCGGGGCATCTCCCGGCGGGGCGCCCACACGCCTCGAAGTCGCACAGCCGGCACAGCCAGCCGCCCGTCGGCGGCGTACCCCGCCGACGCTCCTCGAGCCGGAGCTCGGCGAGGTCACCGGTCAGTCGCTCGGCCAGCGCGGTCAGCGAGCGCCGCTGGGCGTCCGGCAGGCCGGCGAGCGTTGCCTCGACAGCCCTGGCCCGGGCGCGGAGGATTCCCCGCGCCGCGGCCCGTCCGGAGGCAGTCAGGATGAGGGCAACCGAGCGCGCGTCGCCGGCGCCCGGTCGACGGGTTACGTGACCGTCGCCCACCAGGCCGTCGACCAGGCGGACCACCGCCGAATGTGTCAACCCCAACACCCGGCGCAGGTCCTCGATCGTGCCGCCGCCCGCGAATTCGTGCAACGCCACGAGCGCAGCCGGCGCCTGGCCGCCGCGGTCCGCTGCCGTGCTGGTCGCCGCCTCGACCCGGTCGGCGACAGCGAGCGCCCACGCGCCTAGCAGGTTCCCCAGCCGCGCGAGCTCAGCGTCACCACTCGGCGACGAGCCCCGCGCCATGTCACCCTTCCGGGAGCTCGACCTCGAGCTCGTAGGATGCCTCCGAGCCGTGGGGAGCCTCGAACCTGCCTGTCCCGGTGAGGTCCGCCAGCTCCCCGGTCGACGAGCCCGCTAGCACCGTCGCCTCCCAGCGCGCCCGTTGGCCGTCGAACTGCCCGGTCGTTTCGAGCACGAACGTGCCGCGCCGCCCGGCCAGCACACCGTCCACGAGCTGGAGTCCGACGAACCTGGCCGTGCCGTCGGGCTGATAAGCCATCAGCCACTGAGCCGTGCCCTCGCCGGCTATGTCGCCGTCGAAGCGCTGGGTCACCGAGGCTCTGGTGAGCCGTCGCGCGTCGCGCTCGTCGTAGGCGTCCTCACTCCACGATTCCACGTGGAAGCCACCGGTCAACGTCGTCATCGTGTTTACCCTCCCTCTTGACTATCTGCATGAGTCATACATATTTAACCATGTCGTGGCGACGGTAAGCGTCCGCGTGACGGCGACAGGTTCCCGCGCGAGCCTCGATCCCGGCGGAGCCTCCCCCGCGGCGCGCCGACCGTGCCTGAGCGCACTTGAACTAGCCGAGCAGGACGGCCAGGATCGCCACCCGAGCGCTCACCTGTCGCTCAGGCGGAACACCGGGTGATCCGGCGCTATCCGCCGCAACTCGTCGTCGGAGGAGTCGGCCCCGACCCCGCCGAAGAACGTGCCGACCTCGAACTTCCACTTCTTCAGGTAAGCGCGCAGCAGCGGCGGCTTCTCGTCATCGGAGAGCTCAGCCGCCGCGAACGCCCGAACTCTCGCGCCGACACGCAGCCTGCCCTCGCCGATCGCCCGCAGGTTCTTGACCCATTGCGTTTGCCCGCGCGGCGCGACGAGGTAGTCCTCACCATGATACCGGAGGAGGTTCACCGGCGTGCTCCGCCACTCGCCCGACGTGCGGCCCTTCACCTCGAGCACGCGCGAGCCGTACACGCTCATGCCGCGGCGCGTCAGCCCGGCCACTATGCGGTTGAAGACGTTGGTCGTGAACCAACCGGGACGCTGATAATGCTCGGGCATGCTCAACCTGTCGGGATCCGGGGCAGCCAGATCGCGCGCCGTCCCCACGATATCGCGAGAGGAGCTCGCCATCGTGCTCCGGGAGCTGCCGCGCGCGCGGTAAGGCCTCAGGTCGAGCCGCGTAAGGCATCCGGGCCGGGGATTTGCTCCGTCTGCCCGATGTGCCCATCGAGTCTTACGCGCATGATGTCTGCATGACTACTGATAACTCAACTCTCGCGCTTCAAGTCGCGCACGCCGACGGCGACCCGGTGGTGCGTCTTCTGGCCGACCTGGACGATTCCCGGCCGCTCGAGGGAGATGTCCTGCTCGCGCTCGTCGACGGCGAGGCAGTGGCGGCAGTGTCGCTCGGCGATGGTCGCGTGGTGGCCAATCCGTTCCGTCGCACCGCTGACACTGTCACGCTGCTTTCGCTTCGCGCCTCGCAACTGGGTCGCCGGCGCGCCCGTCGGCGCCGCGCCGGGGTGCCTCTGATCCCGCGCCTTCGCGCTGCATAACCCAACCTCTCCTCCTCCAGAGGCTGGTGGGACCGGGGCCTGCCGCCCCGGTCCCACCGCTATCTGCGGCCGGCGGAAGGCTCACGGCCCCTAGCAGCGCTCGCTGGGCCCGCAGGCTCAGATGTTGCCGTCGCCGTCGCTGGGGCCGCCGTGATTGTCGCTGTCCCCGTCGCCGGCATTGGGTCCCTGCGGGATTCCCGAGGAGCTCGAGCCGCCAGCGCTCGAGCTGGTCGACGTCGCGGGCGGCGCCTGGGATGAGCTCGAGGACTTCGAGGAGGAAGAACCGCCCCCGCAGCCGGCGACCGCTATGGCAGCCACCGCGAGCAGGAGCGCCATCCACCGTCGAGCCGAAATCAAGTTGGTCGTCATCAGTTTCACCTTTCTCAGCTGGTATGGACGGCGGCGGTTGAAGATTCCTTCCCCGGACGACCCACGGCGCCCTGGATCGCCGACGATCAGTCGGCAATCCCCAGGCCCCAGCCGCCGTCGATCACGACCTCCTGTCCGGTGATGTACTCCGAGGCGGGCGAGGCGAGGAACAGGGCCAGGGCCTTGATGTCGTCCGGGCGGCCGACGCGGTGCATGGGGATGTCCTTGGAAATCGCCGCCTGCACGTCCGGGTCGTGCGCGTGGCCGCCGCCGATGTTGGTGACGAAGAATCCCGGCGCGATCGCGTTGACGGTGATGCCGTACGCGGCGAGTTCGAGCGCGACTGCTCGCATGAAGTGCCGTGCGCCCGCCTTGGCTGCGAGATAGGCGGATCCGATGGCGCCCTCAACCATGGTCGCGGCGAGCGAGGTGGTAACGATGATCCGGCCGAACCCACGGGGCCGCATGTGACGCGCGGCGGCGCGCGCCGTGGCGAAGATGCCATTCAGGTTGATGTCGATCACGCGGTTCCAGCGCTCGTCGCTGTAGCGTTCGAGCGCGCCCTCCTCAACCCGCGGTCGGGCACCGCCCGCCCACGCCCCGAATGGGCCGACTCCTGGATCGATGCCGGCGTTGGCGAAGGCGACGTCAAGGCGGCCGTACGTCGCCGCCGCCTCGTCTATGGCCCGATCGAGAGCCACGTGTTCGGTCACATCGGCGACTGCGCTGCGCACATCCAAACCCTCCCGCTGGAGCCGAGCGGTCTGATCGGACAGCGCCCCGGCGTCGACATCGATCAGCGTCACCCGTGCCCCATGCGCGGCGAGTACTTCGCCGTAGGCCAAGCCGAGCCCGCTGGCGCCGCCGGTCACGATCACGCCGAAGCCGGTCACATCGAATCGCGAGGAGACGTTCATGGCCGGCGCCGAGCCTATCGCGCGAATGCGCTCCGCAAGCGCTAGGAGACGATCCGCATCTCGCGCGTGGAGTTGTTCAGGCGCCGGGCTCCGCCCTCGGTCACCGTGACGATGTCCTCGATGCGCACGCCGAAGCGCCCAGGCAGGTAGATCCCCGGCTCGATCGAGAAGCACATCCCGGGTTCGAGGGGCTGGATCTCTCCTTCGATCATGTAGGGCGGTTCGTGCGCGGTCAGGCCGATCCCGTGTCCCGTCCGGTGAATGAAGTACTCGCCGTAGCCGGCACCGGCGATGACGCCACGGGCTGCGCGATCGACCTCCTGACAGGCGACGCCGGGCCGCACCGCCTCATAACCGGCCTGCTGGGCCCGGCGGACAACCTCGAATACTTCCTCCTCTTCCTCGTTCGGCTCCCCCACGTGGACCGTGCGCGTGATGTCCGATTCGTAGCCGTGCTTTACGCCGCCGAAGTCGAGCACCACCATGTCGCCGCGCTCGATCACGCGATCGCTCAGCTCGTGGTGCGGGTTCGCCCCGTTCGGTCCAGATCCGACGACCGTGAAATCGACGCGCGAGTGGCCGTGCTCGCGCAGCAAGGTGGCCAGCTGGGCGCCCATCTCCCGTTCTCGCCGCCCCTCAAATCGGACCCGGACGATCTCCGCGAAGCATGCATCGACGGCGCGAGCGGCCGCTGCCAGGCGCTCGAGTTCATCCGCATCCTTCACCGCGCGAAGCATCGGCAGCGCGTCCGTCATCGAGACATAGCTCGATGTGGGTAGCGCGCGCTGCAGGCCGAGTACGTGCATGGCCCAGGCCGAGTCGGAGATCGCGTAGCGCCCGTCCGCGTCCAGCAGCCTGCCCGTCGCGGCGTACGGATCCTCGCCATCGCCCCACTCGCGGAGCGAGATCGCCGCGGCGCCAGGCGCGTCCGCCGCACCGGCACGCTCGAGTGCCGGCACGATCATGGCGGGCTCGCGGGAGACGTTGATCACCAGCATCGTGATTCGCTCGGCGATGACCCCCGGCGCGTAGCCGATGAGGTACTCGAGATCCGGCCCCGGCGCCACCAGCACGCCGCTCAGCCCGGCCTCCCTCGCCTGGGTGGCGGCGTGCGCCATCCTCCGCGCGAAATCGTCGCTCGTGAAGGGCGGTGGGCTGAGGGCCTGGGTGCTCATCGTCCGCGCAGCCTAGCTGCCCGGCCCGGGCGGCCGCGGCGCGATCAGCCGCCTTCGCCCGGCACGAGCTCGCCGACGGCCGTCACAGCGCGGCGGCCACGAGGACCATGGCGGCGACCGTGAGCAGGACCGCGAGCGCGGTCATCCAGGTGACGAGCGGAGAGGTGAGCTCGGCGAACGAGCCGCGGCGCAGCGCCTCCGCCGTGCGCCGCTGCCGGATCGCGCCAATTGTCAGAACCCCCACCGAGAGCAGGCCATAGCCGAGGCCAAGCAGCCGGAACGGCCAGATTTCCCCGTGCGCGAGGCCGGGCAGGAACCGACCCACCGCCAGTGCGACCGCGCCCACGGCCACGCCGCTACGCCACCAGGCCAGCCACGTGCGCTCGGCGGCCAGCCAGGTTCGCCGGGTGACATCGCTGTCTTGGTGTGGCGGATCGGCCATAGCTACCGTGAGAGTAAGTCGCGGCCCGGAGGCTCGCTTCATCTCGATCGGATGGCGCGGCCTGCCGCGGGAGCGTTTGGCACGCCCGCATCCCGATCGGATGATTCGAATCCCCAACCCCGCTCCATGCTCGGGACCATGGCGCGGGACGCAGATGCCACCGAGGCGCCACGGTGGTGGCGAAGGCGAGCGCCGCCCCAACCAGCGCACCCGAGGCGACGATCGGTGCTCCGCGGCGGCGCGCCCTCGGTGAAGGCCGGGCCGACGTGGGGCCGTCCCGGCCGCGCGATCGCGAACGCGAAGACCGCGTTCAGCAGGAAGCTCGCCACCGTGAGGCCGACGACCACCAGCCCTGTCGGAATCAGGATCGGCCCGGGAAATGGCCGGGCCGCCTGGAGTGGCCGGCGGCCGCATCTCGTCCTCATGGCGACGGGACCTCCCTCTGGGTTGCCCGAGGCTGACATTTTCGCGCCCATGATCAAGAGAGCCGGCACCCGCAGGGCGTGAAGCTCCGCACCACAGTTTTCCAGACGAGGTCAGCACCGGGCCTGCGACACCGGCGGGCACCCGTGACGCTCGGGTGCCGACACCGTTGCAGCCACCGCCCGTGCCGAGGAGACTGCCCCTCAGGGCCGCCGGTCCATCCACTGAATTCACGGACCCTAAACCATCGACAGGAAGGTCGTCGCCATGGGCTCAGTCAATTACCAGACGATCCGGCTCAGCAAGGGCAAGCATCGCTCGCCGGAAGACGGGGCGTGCGTCATGGAGCTGGCGTCGATGCTCGCGGGCGAGCAGTTCACCGACCACCCCGTCGCGGTGTGCCCGGTCATCGGCGCATTTCTGCGTTCCTATAACGATTCGATCGACGATCGCCGCCGCCAGGACCTCTATGCCTACGCGTCGAGGGTCGTCGGCAGCCGCGCCAGCCTGGGCGTGGAGCGTGCCCGCGCCGAGCGGCTGACCGCTTGGACGCAGGAGCGCCGCCCACCCCGGCGCACGCGCTGGCTGATGCCGGGCCGCCTCCGCGCGTTCGCGCCTGATCCGCCGGTCCACATCCTCGGCGCACGGGCGGTTCAGGCGCTCCCAGCCCACGACGATCAAACGCACGCCGAGGTGCTAGCGCTCGTCGAGGAGCTGCTCGATCTCCGTCGTCGCAGCCGCCCGTCGTCCGTCGGCCCGACGGCGCGTCCCGAGCGTCCCGAGCGGCCTGAGCGGCTTCGTGCGCTGAGGTAGGACTGGGCCGCCTCACGCGGTCGGTCAGGCGCCGACCGAAACCGCCGTCGTCGGCGCCTTGACCTTGAACTGGTGCAGAGAGTCCTCGCCGCGGCCGACCACGCCATAGCTCGACTCCGGGACCTCCATCCACGCACCGGGTAGATTCCCGATCGGCTCGGACACGACTAGTCGGCTCTCCTCGGAGACCTCGAAGACCACCTCGCGGTCTGGATAGAGCTCTCGCAGCGTCTCCACGCTCCGCGTGAAGAAGAGCGAGCGTGACTTACGTTCGCTCGAGTAGCGGAAGCACCACGTCTCCTCGCCGTTGGTCGTGGCGATCGTGCCCTGGAAGGGGTACTTTGAGCCCTTGGCGTGTCCGACCTGCTCGACCAGCCCAATCGTGCGAGCCACGGCCTCCGGCGGATCGTCTTCTAGCCCGAAGGTCAGCGCGAGATAGAACAGGATCTCCGTGTCGGCGGTGCCGGTGATCTCCGAAAACAGCGACTCGTCGATTGCGAACAAGAGATCACGCCGCACCCGCGGAAGCTCGTCTACGTAGCCGTTGTGCATGAAGAGCCAGCGGCCATGCCGGAACGGGTGGCAGTTGGTCTGCTGCACGGGTGACCCGATCGCCGCGCGGAGGTGGGCGAAGAAGTGCCCTGAGGTGATGTGGGCCGAGAGTTCCTGGAGATTGTGGTCGTTCCACGCAGGCTCGATGCTCCGGAACACGCCGGGCGTTGCCGCGTCGTCGTACCAGCCGATCCCGAAGCCATCTCCGTTGGTCGGCTCAGCCCCGAGCTTGGCGTGCAGGCTCTGATCGATCAGCGAATTAGCCGGCGAGTACAGCGCCCGCTCGAGGAGGATCGGGGAGCCGGAGTAGGCAAGCCAGCGACACATGGGTCGCTCCTTTCCAAGTCAGATCTTTAACGCCGAGCATCGCGCTCACGCGAGCGTTCGACAAGGAGGCGCGCAGGTGTCACCCTGCACAGGCCGACATCCGTGCGGTCAATGAGAGCAAAGCGGGCGGCTGCCGAACGATCCGGACGCTCCCACGCACCGGTCATCGCCAAAAACGGATGAGCGCCCATGTTCAGCTCGAAGCGCTGGGAGGCGGATGCCGCCATCGCTCGCGTTCACCGCCGCTCGCCGCGCCGCGGCGCGCCGCTATGTACGACGTGTGCGGCGCCTCGATGACCAGCGTCCCGGCGAGCCGATCCTGAAAGCCGCGCCGACGGGCATCGAACAGGATCCGGACGAAGCCGGCAAATAGCGGCAGGGCAGCGAGCAGCACTCCGACGCAGCGCACGAGCGCCCGGCCGGGCTTCAGCCGCGAGCCGTCGTCGCTCACCACCCGAATCTCCATCAACCGGGCACCTGGCGTCTGTCCGGTGGTCGACCAGAACACTACGAAGTAGCCGACGCTCCACGCGATCAGCGCCACGGCGCCGATGACGGCGAGCACGGTCTCCAGCGCTCCCGGCAGATGCACCAGCGACAGGATCAGTGACGCGCCGATACCCACGATGATCGCCACAAGGTCGATAACGGCAGCGTCGATCGCGAACGAGATGGCGCGCGTGGCAAGGCCGACGTAGCGCACGTCCGCCTCAGCCTCGGCCGTCGAGGCCAGCGAGGTCGTCGAGGTCGTCGAGGCCGACGAGGCCGACGAGGCCGCGAGTACCGCAGCGGCCACTGGCGCAGCGGGCTCGCTTGGACCCGCCTCGGCGCTCATCACACCCCCGGATCGGGCTTCGGTGGGAGAGGCTTGGGCGGACGGTGCGCCAACCGACGCGCGGCGCGCTCCAGCCAGTCGTCGGCCTTGCGCGAGCGCGCCCGCACCTCGTCCGTGACCTGATCGGCGAAGCCCAGCCCCTGCTGCGAGATCGCGGCCGTCACCGACGGACTCGCCGCGATCTCGTCGATCATGTGCCACACCCCATCGCCGGCCAGCAGCCGCTCGAACAGGTGGTCGATCGCGCCGCTGTCGAACATCTGGTCGATCACCCGTTCGAGCAGGCCGGTCTCGAACATGCGGGCGATCACCTGGTCGAGCAGGCCAGTCTCGAACATGCGGGCGATGACCTGGTCGAGCAGGCCGCTGTCGAACAGGCCGTCGACCAGCCGCTTGACGCTGTCGCTCTGGAACGCTCGCTCGAGCGACGCTTGGATCCGCAGGCTGTCGACGGCCGCGTTCAGAGCCCGCTCGAGCTCGCTCGACTCGAGCAGCCGGTCCAGCGCCCGCCGCTCGACGACGACGCCCACGGCCGCAGCTCGTCCCATCATCCCGGTCAGCGGCCGCAGCGTGGTCGCGGCGGCCCGCCCCGGTATCCCGATCAACAGCACGCGCGCCCGCGAGCTGCTTCTGTGATTCTCGGACATCTCGTGAAGATCCTCCGGCTCCGTCGCGTCGTCGCCATCACCCGATTAGGACGATGCCGACGCGCCGCGTACCCGGCACTATAGGTCTCGGACTGGCGAGAACGAAAGATTGGGGTTTTTTGTGCCGCCCGATGAAGAGCACTCTGACGCGCAGACCGCGGCGGTCACATCCGAGTCCGCTACCGCCACACCCGACACGGAGATGACGCCGGAGGCGAGGACCATTTCCCGGCGGCGGCTGATCGGGGTCGACGTCCTCATTGCCATTACCACGCTGCTGCTGATCGTCGGGATGTTTTCGGTCTTCGCGAACCGGCTCCTGTTCAACCCGGACAACTGGTCGAGGACGAGCACGCAGCTGCTTCAGAACGCCGACATTCGCAGCGCGACCGCGAACTACGTGGTTGATCAGCTGTACGCCAACGTCAACGTAGCCGGGTTGATCAAGCAAGGGTTGCCCACGCAGTTCCAGGGATTGGCCGGGCCCGCCGCGGGGGCGCTGCGCAACGCGGCGGTCCAGGGCACTGAGCTGGCCCTCTCTCGCCCGCGCGTCCAGAACCTGTGGGCCCAGGCTAACCGTGCCGCCGACCAGACGTTCATCAATGTCGTGAACGGCGGAAAGGGGGTGGTCCGCACCAACAACGGCGCCGTGACCCTCAACCTCGGCGCCATCCTCGAGGACGTGGCCGCACGACTCGGCCTGCCGTCGGGGCTGACCAGCAAGCTCCCGCCCAACATTGCGACGCTCACGGTCTTCAAGTCGGACCAGCTGAAGACGGTTCAGAATGGCGGCAAGGCGGTTAAGGGGCTCGCGCTCTGGCTCACGATTCTGTGCCCGGTGCTGTACGCGCTGGCGATTTTCCTCGCCAAGGGACACCGCCGGCGCACACTCATGACGGTCGGGTTCTCCGGGATCTTCGCCGGGGTCCTGGTGTTCTTCGGTCGCAACATCCTTCAGACGCAGATCACCAATTCGCTGACCAACGACGCATCGCTGCGGCCGGCGATCAGGGCGACGATCGGCATCAGCACCCACCTGCTCAGCGAGGTGGCCAGCGGAGTCGTGTTCATCGGCGTTTTGCTCGTGATCGCCGCGTGGTTCGCCGGTCCGGCTCGCCTCGCCCGCTTCGGCCGCGAAGCGATCGCTCCTTTCCTGCGCGACCACGTCGGCGCCACCTACGCGATCGTGCTCGGACTCCTTGCGCTCCTGTTCATCTGGGACCCGATTCCCGCCACCGGGACGCCGGCCGGGATCATCACCTTCATCGTGCTTGGCCTCGTCGGTACCGAGCTGCTCAGGATGCAGACCGCGCGCGAGTTCCCTGAGGCGCGCCCGGGCGCCGCGACGCAAGCGATCCGCACCCGCGGAGCTGCTGTGCGCCGATCCGCGCCTAACAGCTCAGTCCCGGCGAGCACGGCCGAAGAGCTCAAGCAGTTGGCCGAGTTGCGCGACAACGGCTCCCTCACCGCCGAGGAGTACCAGGCGGCGAAGGAGCAGTTACTGCATGGCTAGAA
>JAFAZZ010000521.1 GCA_019239375.1 Solirubrobacterales bacterium
GAGGCGTTGACGCCGGCGCAGGTTCGGGTGTTGCTCGACCGCGCGCTGGATCGCGGGGAGTGCGGAGCGGTCGACCGCGTGCAGCCCGAGGCGCTTGAGTTCCTGGCTTCCCGGTCGGCCGGCGACGCGCGAACGGCATTGAACGCGCTCGAGTTGGCCTGTCAGACGATCGACGCGGATGGCGTGCTGGGATTGGAGGCCGCCGAGGATGCGCTGCAGCGGCGCGCCCTCTTGTATGACCGCCAGGCCGACCGCCACTACGACACGATCTCGGCCTGGATCAAGGCCACGCGCGGCTCGGACCCCGACGCCTCTCTGTACTACCTGGCGGTCATGATCGAGGGGGGCGAGGATCCCCGGTTCATCGTGCGCCGGATGGTCGTGCTGGCCTCGGAGGACATCGGCAACGCTGATCCGCAGGCGCTTGTCGTCGCCACGGCTGCGGCGGACGCGGTCGAGCACGTCGGCTTGCCCGAGTGCCAGTTCGCCATGGCCCAGGCCGCCATCTACCTGTCGCTGGCGCCCAAGTCTGACGCGGCGAAGCGCGCGGTGGGGGCGGCGCGAGAGTTCATCCGCGAGCACGGAGCGGACCTCCCACCGCGGTGGCTGCGTTGGTCAACCCGCAGTGACGGCGGCTACGACAATCCGCACCACCGACCCGGGCACTTCTCACCCCAGGAGCTCATGCCGGACGCAGCCGTCGGAGCGCGGTTCTACGAACCCGACGAGGCCGAGGCGGCGCTGCACCAGCGTCTCGAGGAGATCCGGCGCGCGCGAGGCAGGGCCGGATAACCTGGACGGCATGCAAGCCACCACCGTCGACACCGCGCAGCTCGAGTCGTTCAATCCCGCCACCGGCGAGCCGCTGGGTGCCGTCCCGGTCACTGTCCCCGAACACGTGCAGGGAATGGTGGACGGGGTGGCGAGCGTGCAGCCGTCATGGGCTGGGCTGGGGTTGGCGCAGCGGGGCGCGGTGTTGGAACGCGCGGCTCAGGTGGTGCTCGACGAGTGCGATGAGATCCGCGACTTGATCGTGCGCGAGCAGGGCAAGCCGCGCAACGAGGCGTTCTCGATGGAGATCCTGCCCACGGTCGACGCGCTTCGATGGATCGCGAAGTCCGGGGCGCAGATCCTCGCCGAGGAGAAGGTCCCGATGCCCCAGGTGTTCCTGAAGACCAAGCGCTCGGCCCTCGTCTACGAGCCGCTGGGCGTGATCGCGGTCATCTCGCCATGGAACTACCCGTGGAGCATCCCGCTCGGCGAGGTGGGGCTCGCGCTGATGGCGGGTAACGGCGTGGTCTTGAAGCCGGCGTCGCTGACGCCGCTGATCGGGGAGCGGATCGTTTCCGTTCTCGAGCGGGCCGGCGTGCCTGCCGGTCTCATCCAGGTCGTACACGGTCCCGGCACGGGCGCTGCGCTGGCCGAATCGAGCGTGGCGAACGTCTTCTTCACCGGCTCGGTGGAGACCGGACGCTCGGTGGCCGAGGCGTGCGCTCGGCGCCTGAAGGGGTCCGTCCTCGAGTTGGGCGGCAAGGACCCGATGATCGTCCTCGACGACGCGCATCTGGAGCACGCCATCGCCGGCGCGGTGTGGGGCGGCTTCGCTAACGCCGGCCAGACCTGCTCGGGGATCGAGCGCGTATACGTGATGCGCTCGGTGGCCGAGCGGTTCATCGCCGGCGTGGTGGCCGGCGCCCGGCGGTTGCGGGTAGGCGACCCGATGAGCTGGGACACCGAGATCGGACCGATGGTGTCGGCCGAGCAGCTCGAGATCGTGCGCTCGCTGGTCGACGACGCAGTGGCGGCGGGAGCCGAGTTGCACTGCGGCGGCCAGGTCGAGGCGCCGCTCGGGCTGGATGGAGCCTTCTACGCGCCGGCGGTGCTGACCGGCGTGACACACGACATGCGGATCATGCGCGAGGAGATCTTCGGCCCGGCCGTCCCGATCATCGTGGTCGACTCCGAGGAGGACGCGGTGGCCCTGGCGAATGACTCCGAGTTCGGCCTGGGTGCCTCGGTGTGGACGGCCGACCGCGCCCGGGGCGAGCGGATCGCCGGCCGGCTCGAGTCCGGGATGGTGTGGATCAACGACCACATGTTCAGCCACGGCGCGTGTCAGTGCGCCTGGGGCGGAGTCAAGGACTCCGGCCTGGGCCGGACCCATTCGAAGTTCGGCCTGTATGAGTGCGTGAACGTGAAGCTGCGCGCGTGGGAAGGGTCGACCGTGCGCGACGCCTGGTGGCACCCGTACGACGAGACGCTGGGCCGCGCGCTGCGAGCGACGGCACAGCTTCTGTATGGGCGGTCCTCGGAGCGGGCGGCGGCGCTGCGCGAGGGCGCGGTCCCGCTGACCCGACTCGGGGCGCGCCTCGCGCGCGACGCGTTCCGACGCTGAACACCGAACTGTGGCGCGATACGCTCGTATTTGTCAGGTGCAGCGCCAAAGTTCGACCGCGGTACCCTCGTAGGGGATGCCTGCTCAGGCTTATCGCGGGAAGGAGTGCGTCTGCCAGCTGCGGCTCGGCATCTGCGACCAGTCCTGCGTACGGGGCATGCTGCAGACGCCGTTCTACATCGCCTGCCTGCGTCTGTCCGGCCGGCGCTGCGTGGTGGTCGGCGGTGGTGATGTAGGCCTGGAGAAGGTCGAGGGGCTACTGACCTGCGACGGTGACGTGACGCTGATCGCCCCCGAGGCGCATCCGGAGCTGGTGCAGCTCGCGCTCGAGGGCTCGATCCGCTGGGAGCGGCGCGAGTACGCCACCGGCGATCTGGAGGGAGCGCTGATCGCGATCGCCGCAACCGACGACACCGACCTCAACATCCGGGTGTTCGAGGACGCCGAGGCGCGGGCGATGCTGGTCAACGTGGTCGACGTGCCGCCGCTGTGCAACTTCATCCTGCCGGCGATCGTGCGCACCGGGCCGCTGGCCGTGGCCATCTCGACCGCCGGCGCCTCGCCAGCGCTGGCCAAGCGGATGAAGCGGGAGATCGGCGAGTTGTTCGGCGAGCCGTACGCGCTGCTGGCGATCTTGCTTAACGAGGCGCGCGGCTGGGCCAAGGCGACGCTTCCCACCTACCAGGACCGCAAGGAGTTCTTCGAGTCGGTTGTCAACGGGGAGCCCGATCCGATCGAGCTGCTGCGGGCCGGCGATGTCGAGGGCGTACGCGAGCTGATCGCCGGCGCGCAGCGTGCCGTCTCCCCCGCGGTTGGGTGACCGCTCCGGCTTCGTGGCGCAGGTGAGCGAGCTCACGCATCTGGACGCCGCCGGACGCGCTCGGATGGTCGACGTGGGCGAAAAGCCATCCACTGAGCGGAGGGCGGTGGCGCAGTCGGTCGTGCGGGTGACCCCAGAGACCGCGGGCAAGGTGCTGGCCGGCGACGCGCCGAAGGGCGATGTGCTCGGGGTGGCGCGAATCGCCGGAATTCAGGCGGCCAAACGGACCTCCGAGTTGATCCCGCTATGCCATCCGCTGGCGCTCACGTTCGTCGGGGTGGAGGGCGCGGTCAATGCGGGCGCGGGCGCGATCACGTTGACCGCCGAGGCGCGGACGACCGGACCTACCGGGGTAGAGATGGAGGCGATGACGGCGGCCGCCGTCGCCGCGCTGGCCGTCTACGACATGGTCAAGGGGATCGAGCGAGGCGCCGAGATCGCCGAGGTCGTCCTGCTCGAGAAGTCAGGCGGACGCTCGGGGCACTGGACCCGCGAGTAGCTCGGCCACCGCAGCGGGCGTGCCGGCGCCCTCGCGGAAGGCGCGTTCGGCGTCGAGCTCGGTGGCCGCCTCCGCGCCCCCGATGACGACGTGCGGGAGGCCGGCGCGGCTCAGTGACTGCGCCAGGGCGCGCTCCGGTTCCTGGCCGGCGGCGATCACCACCATTTCGGCGGGGATCCGGCGCACGGCTTGGGCGGCGTCACGGACCAGCACGGCGTCCGGTTCGATCCGCTCGTAAGCGATCCCGGTGAGGATCTCGACGCCGGCCATCCGGAGTTCCTGGACGACGGCCCAGCGGGTCGAGGGCCCGATTCGCTCGCCCACCCGCTCACCCCGGCGCATCAGCGTCACGCGTCGCCGATGCGACTGAGGTTTCTTTGAATTATTGTGAGAAACCTCAGCCTCATACGATGGGTGGAGTCCGTAGCGTGCGTAGAAGCTCGCGCGCGGGTCGCCATCCGGCCGATGGCTCAGTAGGTGCGCGACGTCTACCCCGATCCCGCCGGCGCCGATGATCGCGACGCTGGCGCCGGGATCAAGGTCGTCGTCTAGGAGCAGCTGGGCGTAGCTGACGACGTGGGGCAGGTCGCTCCCGGGCAGATTGACGGCGCGGGGCACCACGCCTGTGGCGAGGACCACGACGTCGAAGCCGGCGAGCGCGCGCGCATCGTCGACGGCGCTCAGCAGATGAACCGTCGCCCCCAGACGCGCTAGCTCGGCCTCGAAATACTCGATCGTGCGCCGGAAGTCCTCCTTGCCCGGGATCCGGCAGGCCATCCGGAACTGGCCGCCGATCCGACCGGCGGCCTCGAACAGCGAAACCGCGTGGCCCGCGGCGGCCAGGGCCCGGGCGGCCTCCATGCCGGCGGGACCGGCGCCGATGACGGCCACGCGTGAGCGCGGTGGGCGAGCGGCGAGGACGGTCACGCGTGACCGCGCTGGGCCGGCGCCGATGACAGCCGCGCGCGAGCGCGTTGGGCGGGCGCGGTCGAATTCCAGCTCGTAGCCGGCACGCGGATTGACCACGCACGACACGCGCCGGTCGAAGATCGAGCGGTCGATGCACGACTGGTTGCAGGCGATGCAGAGGTTGACCACCCGTCGATCCCGGCCTTTGGCCACGATCTCCGCGTCGGCCAGGAACGGCCGGGCCATCGACACGAAGTCGGCGTCGCCGGCGCCCAGCACAGCATCGGCGAGTTCGAGCGTGTTGATGCGATTGGAGGCGATCACCGGGACGTCGACCGCCTCGCGGACAGATCGGCTCCAGGGGGTCCAGGCGCCGTGGGGAACTAGGGCCTGCACGGTTGGCGTGCGGGATTCGTGCCAACCCATGCCGATGTTCAGGGCGTCTGCGACGCCGTCCGCGGCGATCGCCCGAGCCAGCTCGAGCACGTCGTCCGCCGTCGCCCCGCCCTCGACAAAGCTGGCGCCGGAGATGCGGTAGACGACGGCGCGCTCAGGGCCGATCGCGTCGCGGACCGCGGCGCCCACCTCGAGCGCGAAGCGCATCCTCCGCTCCGGATCGCCGCCCCATTCGTCGTCGCGCAGATTGGTGGCCGGCGCGAGAAACTGGTCGATCAGGTACCCCTCCGAGCCCATGATCTCGACGCCGTCGAACCCCAACTCGCGGGCCCGCCGCGCGCCGCGGGCGAAGTCATCGATCGTCTCGAGGATCTCCTCGTGCGACAGCGGGTGCGGCTCGCAGCGGCTGTAGCGCGAGTACACGGCCGAGGGGGCGACCGGCTGGAGCCCGAACGACTGCTCATAGGCGTACCGGCCCGCATGGAACAATTGCAGGAGCACCAACCCACCCGCCGCGTGTACGGCCGCCGCCACTCGGGACAGCTTCGGCGTGTCCGCCTCGTCGTTGACGAAGCTGTAGTTGCGCCCGCCGGCGCCTACACGGCTGACCGCCGCGCCCCCGGTCACGATCACCCCGGCGCCCGCCGAAGCCCGTTCGCCATAGAACGCGGCGAGCGCGGCGCCACCGTCCTTGAGGCCTTCGAGCCCGAGGTGCATCGAGCCCATGACGATCCGGTGCGGCGTATTCAACGGGCCGATCGTGCCCTGCCGCCAGACGTGTTCGAGCATCGAGGCGGTGCGAAGCTAGCGGCGGAGCGCTTCAGCGAGGGCGTCGAGCGTGCTGGCCTCGGCGACCATGTCCGCATGGAACGGTGGGGAGATGGCGGTTAGGCCGCCGTCGACGACCAGCGTCGTCCCGGTCACGTACCCCGCCCCCGGGGACAGAAGGAACAGCACGCACTCGGCCACCTCAGCCGCGCTGCCCATCCGCTTCTTGGGGATCTTCGGCAGCACCGTGTCGAGCGAGGGGACGCGGCCAGTGCCATAGAAGTAGCTCGAGGAGTCGGTCTCGATGATCCCGCCGTTGACCGCGTTGACGTTGATGCCGCGCGGGGCCAGTTCGACGCCCATGTAGCGCGTCCAGGCCTCGATGGCGGCCTTGGCCGACCCGAGGTTGGCGTAGGTGGGGAAGGTGCGGATGCTCCCGTAGCTCGAGAGCACGACGACGCGGCCGCCCTCGGGCATCAGCCTCACGGCTCGCTGGGTGCCGACCACGAAGGCTCGCACGTTCAGGTTGAACGTGCGCTCGAGATGGTGCGGCTTGATGTCCATGAAGTGGTGGAAGTTGCTGGCCGAGGCGTTCGAGACGAAGAAGTCAAGGCGTCCGAACCGCTGCTGGACCTGGTCGAACATGGCGTCGATGTCCTCGAGGCTCTCCAGGTCAGCGCGAATGCCCAGGCCGGTGGCGCCCAGGCGCTCTATCTCTGCCACCACCTCGCGGGCCAGCTCGTCGCTGCGCTTGTAGTTGACGATGGTGGTGGTGCCGCGGGCGGCCAGCCGCAGGGCAAGCGCGCGGCCGATCCCGCGGGAGGCGCCAGTGATCAGGGCGACCTTGCCCTCAAACCCGCGGCGAGGATCTGGGAGGAGAGGGTCCGGAGCGTTCATCGGTTTCTCAGCAGGTCGCGGGCAATCGTCGTCTTCTGGATCTCGGCCGTTCCCTCTTCGAAGCGCTGGGCGCGAGCGTCACGGTACACGCGCTCGATCGGGCTGGTCGCCCAATACCCGATCCCACCGTGCACCTGCAGGGCGCCGTCGGTCACCCGCTGGAGCATCTCGGACGCGAACAGCTTGGCCATGGCCGCCTGCATCGGGGCATGTCCCGTCTGCTCCCAGGTCGAGGCTGCGTGCATGACCAGGCGCCGGGCCGCCTCAACGTCGGTGGCCATCTCGGCCAGCCGGAAGGCAATGGCCTGGCGTTCGGCGATCTTGCGCCCGAACGTCTCGCGGCCCTGGGCGTATCCGACGGCCAGGTCCAGCGCGCGCTGAGCCAAGCCGACACAGGTCGTGGCCAGCGAGATGCGGCTCGGGCCCAGGAACCCGCTGAGCGCGATGTCGAGGCCCTGGCCCTCCTGGCCGAGGCGATCGGACACCGGCACCGGGGCGCGGTCGAACACGATGTGGCCGTGGTCGGTGCCGCGCACGCCCATCGTCTCGGCCATCTCGCGGGCGTCGACGCCTTCGCCCCGGGTCGGCACCATCAGCGCCACCGTCCCCTCAGCGCCACGCGTACCCTCGACGCGGGCAAACGTCAGCAGGTAGTCGGCGATCGTCCCGAACGTAATCAGGTGCTTCTCGCCGCTCAGGTGGTAGGTGTCGCCCTCGCGGACGACGCTGCAGCGCATGTCCGCCCCGCTGCCGGCGGTCGGCTCGGTGAGCGTGAAGGCGACCTTGATCTCGCCGGCGATGACCGGCTTGATGAACCGCTCGCGCTGGTCGTCGTTGGCGTGCGAGTCCATCGGGCGCCAGATCCCGTTGCATACGTGCACGATCATGCGCAGCGAGGCATGCGACATCGAGAACAGCTCGAGCAGCTCGAGGTAGCGCGTGAAGGGAACGCCGGCGCCGCCGTACTCGGCCGGCGCGGCCAGGCGCAGATAGCCGCGATCGCGGAGCTCGTCCCATAGCTCCGGCGGCGCGCGGTGCTCGCGCTCGATCAGCTCGGCCCAGCGCTCGCCTTCGCTCTCGACATACGCTCGCACCTCGGCGCGTAGCGCATCGAAGCCAGAGGCGGGTGCCGTTGCCGCGGTGCTCATGTGGTTACGAGTTCGCGGATCTGAGCGCGCAGGACGAACTTCTGGATCTTCCCGGACGGGGTGCGCGGAAGCGAGTCCACCAGCTCGAGGCGCTCGGGCCAGTAGGTCTTGGCGACG
>JAFAZZ010000039.1 GCA_019239375.1 Solirubrobacterales bacterium
CGACGGCCGCTGGCCGCACCTCTGGCGGGTGGCCGGCCGCTGGGCCAACGTGAGCGTGCTCGACGTCGGTTCGGTCGACGAGCTGCACGAACTGCTCTCCGGCCTTCCGCTATTCCCTTATCTGGACATTCGCGTTACACCGCTAGCGCACCATCCCAACGCCATCAACCGAGGAGAGGACGATGTCTGACCGCGCCAACCAGCTCATCAGCGACATCCTGCGCCGGATCCACGAGGCGATCGTCGAGAACGACGTGACCTACGAGGAGTACCAGACGGCCAAGCAGTGGTTCATCGACGTCGGCGAGGCCGGCGAGTGGCCGCTGTTCGGCGACGTCTACATCGAGCACGTGGTCGAGGAGCACAACTTCGCGAACCGCGCCGGCTCGCAGGGCACCATCCTCGGCCCATTCCACCTCCCCGGCGCACCGCTGCTCGCGGCGCCGTTCGAATTGCCGCACCGTCCCGAGGAGACCGGCGACCGGACCCATGTCTCGGGCCGCGTGACCGACGCCGAGGGCAACCCGCTGCAGAACGCCAACCTCGATATCTGGCAGGCCGACGCCGAGGGACGCTACTCAGGCTTCATGCCTGGCCCGCCCGAAGGCAACCTCCGCGGCCAGGTCCGCACCGACGAGGAGGGCCGCTACGAGTTCAGCACGGTTATCCCGGGCCCCTACACCATCCCGCTCGACGGTCCGACCGGCAACATGACTGCCGCCGCCGGCTGGAGCCCATGGCGGCCTGCGCACATCCACCTGATCGTCGGCGCCGAGGGTTATGAACCTCTGGTCACCCAGCTGTTCATCGACACCAGCGACTACCTCGACAACGACGTGGCCAGCGCAGTCAAGCCCGAGCTGATCGTGCACCCCGAGCCGACCAGCGACGGCAGCTACGCCATCACTTACGACTTCACCCTAGCCCCCACGCACGCGCCGGCGATGGCGTAGCCGATGCCGGACTTCCGGGTCGCCGTGGTCGGCGGCGGGATCGGTGGGCTGGTCCTTGCGCTCGCCCTGCGCGAGCACGGGATCAGCTTTGAGATTTACGAGCAGGCGGAGGAGCTGCGGGAGATCGGTGCTGCGGTCGCGCTGTCGGCCAACGGGACCCGTGAGCTGCGGCGGCTCGGGCTCGGCGATCAGCTCGAGGCTATCTCGGTCGTCCCCTCTGCACTGGTCATCCGCCGCTGGGATACAGGAGAGATCATCGCCGATCCCCCGATCGGGCGCGACGGCGCGTACGAGGCAAGCTTCGGCGCGCCCTTCTTCGGCGTGCATCGTGTGGCGCTGCTGCAGGCGCTCGCCGGGCGGCTGTCTGGCGAAGGGCTGAGGCTCGGCCACCGCTGTTTGGGCATCGAGGAGAGGAGATCAGGCGTCGAGGTGCATTTCGCCAACGGCGCGAGCGCCGTGGCCGATGTGGTTGTTGGAGCCGACGGCGTGCACTCGGTGATCCGCCCGCACGTGGTCGGCGAGGTTCGCGGTCGGTTCTCCGGAACGATCGGATATCGCGGGCTGGTCGCGGTCGAGCACCTACCCTCGCTGCCGGATCCGACGCCGCTGCAATTCTGGGCGGGCCCCGGCCGGCATCTGCTGCATTACGCTATCGACGGCGGGAGGACGATTAACTTCCTCGCCGTGGTTCGGGTCCCTGAATGGACCAGTGCGGCCTGGATGGAGGAGTGCGCGGTCAGCGACGCGGTCGAGGCGTTTGCCGGCTGGCACCCAGCTGTGACAGAGATGATCGGCGCAACCGACATCGGGAGCCGCTGGGCTCTGCACGACCTCGCGCCGCTTACGCGCTGGCATAGCGACCGCGTCGTGCTGGTCGGCGACGCTGCGCACACCATGGTGCCCCACCAGGGCCAGGGCGCCAACCAAACAATCGAGGACACGATTGTGCTGGCAGACTGCCTGGCCGACCTGCGCACATGGGGCAATGTTTGCTCCGCGCTCAGTCGCTACGAGGAACGGCGGCGCGAGCGCACGGTCGCGGTGCAGTGGCTCTCGCGCCGCACCGCCGATCTGATGCACCTGCCGGATGGTCCGCAGAGCGCCGACCGCGACGAGCAGCTCGCCGATCTGTACTCCGAACTGGCTTGGATCCATTCCTACGACGCGCACGCGGCGCGCGCACCGGCGGTCGGCGCCGCTTGAGGGTCACGCTGCCCGCGGTCGAGCCACCGCGGAGCGCGAGCGACCCGCCGAGCGCCACAGGGCACTCGCGTGCTTAAGGACGTCCAGCATCGCCCGCGCCGTCCGCGACTGATATCCCGCCGGCATCGCAGCGATGATCGGCCGCGTGATATCGGTCCCGCGCAGCGTGCAGATCCGGACATTGCCAGGTGCGTTACGGGCGACCATCTCTGGCACCGGAGCCACTCCGACCCCGGCGCCCACGAAGCCGAGAACGGCCGTGTAGTCGTCGTTATGA
>JAFAZZ010000189.1 GCA_019239375.1 Solirubrobacterales bacterium
CTCGGTGGACCGTGCTCGACTTCTTTCCGCGCAAGCCCGGCGAGCGGACGATCCTGACGTGCGCGCACGCCAGCGTGCGGACAAACACGACCGTGTCTCCGGGCTCGCCGCCTGCGCCGAGGCACGGTGGCGTCGAGTCGTATTTGATTGGGACGCCGAGGTACGCGACATTGCCCGCCTTATCGCGGCAGGCGCCTACGGCTGACGCGTTTGCGCTGTCGGGGCCGGCGTATGTGGGGGAGGTGCAGTAGTCGAGGCCGGAGGTGGCGTCGGTGCCGGAGAAGGTAAAGCGGACGGGGTGGTTGTACCAGCCGTGGTGGTCGGGGGGGCGGGCGATGTGCCAGCCGGTGATGGCTGGTGGCGTGGCGTCGTAGCGGAACGGCGCAGTCGTCGTGTTCGCGACTTTGCCCGCGTTGTCGACGCAGCTACCTCCGAGCGTCGTACCCGATGTGTCTGGACCGCCATAGGTTAAGGGCGATGTGCAATACGCGATGCGGGAGAAGGCACTCCCGGAAAACGTGAGTCGGACTGGGTGGTTGTACCACCCGTTCTCATCGGCGCCGCGCGAGAACTCGGCCGCCGCCACCGGATTCGAGATCTCAACCTGAATCCGGTACGGATACGAGATGTTCGGTGGCGACGTCCACGTCACCGAGCAGGTCACGGTCGTGCTCGTATCAGCATCGAAGGTCCGCGCCGTCATGCACTCCGAGGTCGGTGAAGCGCCCGACACGGGTAGCCATTGCCAGCCAACCACGACTGGCGCGGTGTACCACCCATTCGCGCATTGTTGCTGCCCGCCTTGATCCGTAGTGCACATCGGGGCAACTGAATTCCCCAACGCCACTGACGCAGTAGTCAGCGCCGCGGCCGCGACCACAGCGACTGCGGCCAGGCGCCGAGCCCACCGCGACCTAATCACGTAGATCCGTCCCACCACTCCGAACGCGCCCTCGCCAGCAACCGCACCAGCGTATAGCTCGCCACCGCGAGAAGCGCCAGTGAGAGCGCGCTGAGCAGGAGGAGCACGCCGTTGGGGCGGGTGGACGGCGTCGCCGTGAGCACGCTGGCGTCCGGAATGGCCACCGCCGGGCGGCGCTGGACGACCGGGTCGCTGACGGCGGCGCCGCGGTGTTGGGAGACGCGGTGCGTGGCGTGGTGGCGGTGGGCGGCTGCTGCGCGCTTGGCATGAGCGTTGACCGGAGGGGCCGGCGCCGGCACGGTGACCGGCGGACGGATCGACGGGGTGGTGCTGGACGACGTGGTCGCGGTGCCGGACGTCGCCGGGTGACTCAGGGCTGGCGCCGGGGCGGCCACGGCTGAGCTTCCCGCCACCGCTGGCCCGGCCGGCGCCGGCGCAGGGGCGGCGGCGACCGGCGGCGCCTGACTCACCGGTGCGTGGGCTGGCGGAGAGGAGCTCTCCTGGCCTGAACCGCCCGAGCTCGATCGAGTCTGCGCCTGCGGCGCCGGGTCGGGAGGCGGCGGGGCCGGACCTGAATTGCCGGCGGGTGAGGTGTCGGGTGAGGGGCTGCTGGCGACGGCAGCGGTCGGGACGAGGGCGGAGGCGAATAGGACGAGCGCGAGCGCCAACTTGGCGATGGTTCGGAACAGGGTGCCGGCTTTGCCGGCACCGCCCCTGGTCATCATCATCCCGGCAACCCAGACGCCTAGGACGCCCCCTCGCGCGCGCAAACGCCCACCTTTGCTCGTCTTAATTACCTCGAGGTGGGACCATAGCTTTCCCGGCCAGGAGGGTCAACGGCCGCCACCCCGAGGTTGCTAGCCAACGATGGTGGCGGCCGCGAGAAGCCGGGAGGCGCCCGATCAGCGGGCATGGGCGATCACATGGTCAGCGGCGGGCGAGAGCCTGGGCCTCGGCCTGGCGGACCGCCGGACCGTTCGAAGCTGCGGTCCCCACCGGAACCGACGTGCTGCCCTTCACGCACACCGCGTCGGCGCGGTGGGTGAACGTGGTCTTGGAGTCGTTGTTGTAGCCGTCGACGAACCAGCCGCGCAGGTCGGACGTTGCGCTCGAGACAATCTCGTTGATCGCGCCGGAGTACGCGCCACCGCCGACCACGTAGTAGCCCTTCGGACAGAAGGCGTACGCCTTGACGAACTTGCCCGGCGCAACCTTTGTCGGCGCGCCGAGGACGCCGACCACCGTGACGGCGTTGTGGCGCGTGCGCTTTGTGCCGGCGGCGCCGGCGAAGGAAACGATCCCGAAGACGGCCACAGCGGTGGCAAGCAGGACGGTTATCGGCTTGGACATGAACCTACCCCCTTAGTTTTTGATGGGTTGACTTACGTGTCGTTGGAGCGCCCGGCGAGCCGGCGTAGCAGAGCCACGCCGCACAGCAGGACGAGGCCGGCGCCGAGGGGACCGACGCTCGACATGATGCCGTGCTCGGACCGGGCGGCGGCGGAACTACCTCCAGCCGCCGCCGGAGCGGGTGCCGGTGGGTCCGGCTGTGATGCGGGCGCGATGTCGGACGGCGCCTCAACCGGAGCTCCGTTCCGCAGCGTCCGAGCAGTCTGGGTTGAGACGGTGGCAGCAGCGAGAGCTGTCGCGACGGTCCCGGCCGGCGGCGGGCTTGACGCCCGCAGCGACGACGCCCGCGCGGACACCGTCCACGGCGTCCCGAGGGCCTGTCGCCGGAGCAGCACGAGCCCTCCGAGGAGGACGACACTGGCTGCGGCGAGGACGAACAGCGAATCGATGCCGCCGGGCGCCTGAGCCGCGGCGGAGATTCCGCCGAGCGCTCCGGGCGATGAGCTGGGCCGTGGCTGGAGTTGCGGGACCGAAACGCTGCCGCCATGCGCTGGAGCGCTGGCCTTGCTCGCGGGGGCCGAGCTGGGCGCGATCGATCCGGTGACGCCGAAAAGAGCCGGGACGATCGATAAGACATGCCATGGGATCAACGTGAAGCGGGGCAGATCCTGGACGGACGCATTCGGACTCGAGACCCGCCCG
>JAFAZZ010000247.1 GCA_019239375.1 Solirubrobacterales bacterium
GTCTGCTGTCCGACGAACGACGGCGGCGACTGCGCCTTCCAGCACCCGTTCGATTGCACGGTCACGTCGTAAGTCACCGGCGTCTGCTGAAACGGCACCGCACCGGGCTGGGGGATGAACACCGTCAGCGTGCAGGCCCAGTCCCCCGGCCCGGCCGGCGCGCTGCCTCGGCGGCTGCAGCTCGGCAGCACGTTCAGCTTCGCACCCGGCGGGACCTCGCGCCCCAGCTGTTGCTGCTGCAAAAGCGTCAAGCTGTTGAACGTCGGCGTGATGCTCGCCTTCAAACGCGTCGCGGTGATCCCCTTCGGCCCCCAGTTGCCGGCGATGGCCAGGAACGCAAGCAGCGCCGCGCCGGCCACCGCGACCCGCACCGGGAGCACCCACCCCGGCCGCCGACTGACCGTGGCACCGGCAAAATCCCGCCGGCGCAGGTGCAGCCACGAGGCGCTCAGGCAGACCGCGATCCAGATCAGGCTGACCAGCTCGCCAATCACCAGCGGTCCGTAGAACGGCGCTGAGACGAATAGCGGATGCCACGCGTCGAAGGCGGAGGCGACGAGCAGCGAGTGCAGCCACACACCGCTTCCGACCAGCGCGAGCAGCTGCATGGCCAGATCCACCACCGCCGGACCGAGCACGCCCACGATCCCGTTGCGTGTTGCCACCGAGAACAGCACCGCGAGGCTGACGAAGGCCAGCATCGGCGGCGCGCACACCAGCCACGCCAGCGCCACCAGCGCGAGCGAGCGGCCGGTCGACATCAACGTCCCGCTCAGGCTGACCAGAGGATGCGCTCCGACCAGTACCACCCCGGCGGCCAGGCTCGACAGCGCCAACAGCGCGAGCAGCCCGAGTGCGAACGCAGTCACCGCCAGCAGCTTGCCGGCGAACAGGTGCCGGCGCGTGCAGGACCGGGTGAGGACGGTCTTCCAGGTCCCGTGGCGATCCTCTGAGGCGAACAGGTCACCGGCCAGGACGCCGGCCATCAGAGGCAATCCCCAGGCGCCTGAGAAGCCGAGCACCACGAGCGAGAGGGCGAACCCCGAAGAGTGCACCCACACGCCGTAGAGCGTGTCCGCGGGGCTGCCGCTCTGGACCTTCAATACGCCGGCAAACGCGAACGGCCCGAGCAGGCAGACCAGCGCCAGCAACCGCGGGGCGAGCTGGTTGGCCAGCTTGCGCCGCTCGGTGCGATAGGCCGCGCGCACGCCACCAATCGGCCGCGCCACGGCGCCCGCCACGCGCGCTCCGGGAGCCAGAACGCTCACGTGCCCGCAAGGACTTCGTCGGCCAGCTCAGCGAGCGCGGCCGGATCCTCGACCTCCGCCTCGCCGGTCAGGGCGAAGAACATCGACTCGAGTGGGTTGACCAGCAGCTCGAGCCGGCGGATCGCGACGCCCGCCTGTCCGAGCTCCAACACGAACGGGTCGAGCGACCCGGTGCGCGCCGCCAGTCGAAGCTCTCCGGAAGGCGCCGGCGTGATCGATATCCCCGCGTGGCCGGCCGCTAACTCGAGCGCCCGCCGGTCATCGCTAGTGAGAAGCCGGAACGCCGAGCCGGGCGCCGCCTCGCGCAGCCGCGCCGCGCCGCCGCTCCACACGACACGCCCGCGCCGCAGCACAGTGAACGAATCGCACATACCCTCGATCTCACCGATCAGGTGGCTCGAGATCAGGACCGCGACGCCCTCGGACGCGAGCCCGCGCAGCAGAGCGCCCACGTCGCGCACGCCGGCCGGGTCGAGGCCGCTGGTGGGCTCATCGAGCAGCAGCAGCGCCGGCGCCCGCAGCAAGGCCGCGGCGATCCCGAGGCGCTGGCGCATCCCGGTCGAGTAGCCGCTCACGCGATCGGCGCCTCGAGCTGAGAGGCCGACCTGAGCAAGCACCTCCTCCACCCGGCGAGGACCCTCCGTATCTCGGTCGAGCTCGGCCAGGAGCTCAAGGTTCACGCGACCCGCCAAGTATGGGTAGAACGCAGGCTCCTCGACGAACCCGCCCACGCGGTCTAGGCGGACAGTCTCGGGCGGCCCAAGCGGATGGCCCAGCAGCTCGACCTCGCCGGCATCCGGCGTCAGGAGCCCAAACAGCAGCCGCAGGAGCGTCGTCTTGCCGGCGCCGTTGGGCCCGAGGAGACCCCGCACCTCGCCCGGCTCTACGACCAGGTCGACGCCATCCACGGCGCACGTGGTCTCGAAGCGCTTCACGAGCCCAGTCGCACGTACTGCCGCCACGGGCGTCACTATACGGTCAGGCATTCTCAGCGAATCCGTCGGGTATCACTGAAGACGTGGACGTATTGCGGCCTATCCGGGTCTTTGACCGCTTTCAGCAGGCCCACAAGCCGTGGGCGCTTCCGATGGCCGTGATCAGGAAGTTCGGCAACGACCAGGCCGGCCAGCTGGCGGCGCTGATCTCCTACTACGCGTTCTTCTCGATCTTCCCGCTGCTGCTGGTGTTCACCACGATCCTCGGGTTTGTCCTCCAGGGCAACAACGGCGTCTACGAAGACGTCAAGAACTCGGTGCTCGGCCACTTTCCCGGCATCGATTTGCAAACGCACCCGCTGGCCGGGAACGTCACCGCGCTCGTGCTCGGGCTGCTCACCTCGCTGTGGGCCGGCCTCGGCGTGACGACGGCGGCCCAGAACGCCTTCAACCGGGTGTGGGCGGTTCCGTTCAAGGACCGCCCGGACTTCATCCACGCGCGGCTGCGCGGCCTCTTGCTGCTGATGTGTCTCGGCCTGATCTTCGTGCTCTCCGCCGTCCTCACCGGGCTCGTGACCACGGTGCTCAGCGGTGTGCTGGTCAGGATCGGCGGGTACGCCATCACCTTGGCGGTCAACTTCGGCCTGTACGCGGCCGCCTTCCGCTTCCTCACCGCAGCCGTCGTCTCCACTCGCTCCATGTGGCTCGGCGCCGGACTGGCAGCGCTGTTCCTGACGATCATGCAGTTCGTCGGCTCGATCTACGTCAAGCACGTCGTCAGCCACGCCAGCAACGCCTACGGCACGTTCGCCACCGTGATCGGGCTGCTCGTATGGCTGCATTTGATCGCGCAGATGACCCTGTACGCGGCCGAGGTCAACGTGGTCGCGGTGCGCCGGCTGTGGCCGCGGACCCTCCTCGGACCGCCCGACGTTCCGGCCGACCAGAAGACCCTGGCCGCGCTGGCCAAGGTCGAGGAGCGCCACG
>JAFAZZ010000300.1 GCA_019239375.1 Solirubrobacterales bacterium
ATAGCCGGGGTCGATGAACTCATCCGCGACCTTGACACCCCGCACCGAAGTCGTCATCGCCGGCGGCGGTGTGGCGGCTCTGGAGGCGGCACTGGCGCTGCGCGACCTCGCCGGCGATCGGATCACAACGACGCTCCTGGCGCCCACCGTCACGTTCGTGTACCGGCCGGCCCGGGTGAAGGAGCCGTTTGGCTACGCCGCCGCCCACACCTATCCGCTGGCGGACATCGCGCGCGACATCGATGTGGAGCTCGTGCCCACCGCCCTGGAGTCGCTGGACACGTCCCGCTCGACGCTCCGCACCGCGGACGGTAGGGAGCTCGGCTACGACGCCGTCGTTCTGGCCACCGGGGCGCGCCTGCGCCCTGCCTTCAGCCACGGCCTGACCATCGATGACAGCCGACTCGACGAGCAGCTGCACGGCTTGATCCAGGACGTCGAGGGCGGTTACGTGCGCACGATCGCGTTCGTCGCGCCGTCGGCGATGCCGTGGCCGCTGCCGATCTACGAGCTGGCGCTGATGACGGCGCGCCGCGCCTACGACATGCAGACCGACGTGGCGATCACGATCGCGACGCCGGAGGATGCCCCGCTTGCCGTCTTCGGCGACACCGTCAGCAAGGCACTGGCACGGTTGCTCGACGAGAACGGGATCACGGTCGTGACGTCGGCTCACGCCTCGGTACCGGAACCGGGCGTGGTGGCCATCCGTCCAGGGGATCGCACGCTAAAGGTCGACCGGGTGGTGGCGCTTCCCCAGCTGTATGGCCCCGCCACTCCGGGGCTGCCGGGTGGACCCGAGGGCGGCTTCATCCCGATCGATCCCCACTGCCGTGTGCGCGGGCTGAAGAACGTGTTCGCCGCCGGGGACGCCACAGACTTTCCCATCAAGTTCGGAGGGATCGCTGCACAGCAGGCGGACGCCGCGGCGGGGGCCATCGCGGCGATGGCCGGCGCCCCGGTCGAGCCGCACCCGTTCGATCCCGAGCTTCGCGCGATCCTCCTGGGAGCCGACAAGCCGCTCTATCTC
Source organism: Solirubrobacterales bacterium (assembly GCA_019239375.1). Classification (GTDB taxonomy): domain Bacteria; phylum Actinomycetota; class Thermoleophilia; order Solirubrobacterales; family Solirubrobacteraceae; genus Palsa-465. The sequence goes on from JAFAZZ010000300.1 coordinate 1,031, forward strand.
AGCGCGCGCGTCACCGGCGGCCATGGATCGAGCTCGCAGATCAGCGACGAACCGAGCTGGGCACCGCCCGTAAAGATCGTGGCCAAGTACCTGGCGCCCTACCTCGAGGCTCGCGACCGGCAGGCGGCGTGACTGCCTCCGCCACCGCGTCGCTCTCGACCGAAGAGCAGCAGGCACTGGACACGTGGTGGCGTGCGGCCAACTACCTGTCGGTGGGCCAGATCTACCTGCTCGATAATCCTTTGTTGCACGAGCGGCTGCGGCCAGAGCACGTGAAGCCGCGTCTGCTGGGCCACTGGGGCACGACGCCCGGACTGAACTTCCTCTACGCGCACATGAACCGGGCGATCCGGGCGCGTGGACTGAGCACGGTCTACATCACCGGTCCAGGCCACGGCGGCCCGGGGCTGGTTGCGAGCGCGTACCTGGACGGGACGTATTCCGAGGTGTACCCGCACATCGGACGGGACCTCACGGGGCTGCGCCGGCTGTTTCGCCAGTTCTCGTTCCCGGGCGGAATTCCCAGCCATGTCGCGCCGGAGACGCCAGGCTCGATCCACGAGGGCGGAGAGCTGGGCTACTCACTGGTGCACGCCTACGGGGCCGTATTCGACAACCCCAACCTGCTGGCGCTGTGCGTGGTGGGCGACGGCGAGGCGGAGACCGGACCACTGGCCGCGAGCTGGCATTCGAACAAGTTCCTGGACCCGGCGTCCGACGGGGCCGTCCTTCCGGTGCTGCACCTGAACGGCTACAAGATCGCCAACCCGACCATCCTGGCCCGCATCTCGCCCGAAGAGCTTCGGTCGCTGTTCGAGGGCTATGGGTACGCGCCGCGGTTCGTGGAGGGATCCAATCCGGCCGAGATGCACGGGTTGATGGCCGCCACGCTCGACGAGGTGCTGGACGAGATCGCCGCGATTCAGGCGACGGCTCGCGGCGCAGGCCGCGGCGCGGAGCGGCCGCGCTGGCCGATGATCGTGCTGCGCACGCCAAAGGGGTGGACCGGGCCCAAGGAGGTCGATGGCCTCCCAACGGAGGGATCCTTCCGGTCTCATCAGGTGCCGCTTCCCGCGACTCGGACAAACCCGGCCCACCTGGCGCAGCTCGAGGAATGGCTTCGCTCCTACCGGCCGGAAGAGCTGTTCGACGAGGCCGGCGCCCTGCATCCGGAGGTGACCGCGCTCGCCCCGGAGGGCGAACTGCGGATGAGCGCCAACCCCCACGCAAACGGCGGACTGCTGTCGCGGGAGCTGGAGCTCCCGGACTTCCGCGACTACTCCGTCGAGGTCCGCGCGCCAGCGGCCACCTCTAGCGAGGCCACGCGGGTACTCGGGGGATGGCTGCGCGACGTGACCGCCGCCAACTCCGATCGCTTCCGGATCATGGGCCCCGACGAGACCGCCTCCAACCGTCTATCGGCCGTGTTCGAGGTGACCAACCGGGTGTGGGAGGCCGAGAGCTTGCCGACCGACGACCACCTCGCACCAGACGGCCAGGTCATGGAGGTGTTGTCCGAGCACCTCTGCCAGGGCTGGCTCGAGGGCTATCTGCTGACCGGCCGCCACGGCCTGTTCAACTGCTACGAGGCGTTCATCCACATCGTCGACTCCATGTTCAACCAGCACGCCAAATGGCTGAAGGTGACGCGGAACATCCCCTGGCGCCGGCCGATCCC